>CALKQT010000072.1 GCA_937990735.1 uncultured Campylobacter sp.
AATAGATTTATATAAAAATTCTTCTAATAAAAACCATTAATAAAACACCAAATGCGTCAAAAATACATGAAATTATTCATATAATTATATGTTAATTTCGTATTGAATTTTTACTTGAAAATTATAGTTTTCAATATAAAATACTTAGAATTATAGTGCCTTTGCTCTAAAAAATTGAAAAATGATGAACTACTGATATATATTTTCATATTAATGATTTATATGTAGTAAACGATTTATAAAAATGAATTTTTTGATTTTATTAATTTTGCATCATTTCCATAAATTTTATGAACGTATTTATTTAAATTATAATAAGCTTATTGTATCGCCCTATTTCGTATCTAAATTTGTAACATTAAATTCAATATAAATCATGCTTATATTCTACATTAATTTAATATTGCAGTAGTATTGACAATGATTATCTCATCTGATATAATAACGCGAAAATTTTATCAGATTTTAGGAGTTAAATTTTGAAAGTTTTTACTCTCTCTCTCTCTCTCTCTGAAGCTGTAGCTACCCTACTTTTATTGAGCGCCGCAAATCCAGCCATAGCCGACGAGCAAACTAAGCAAAGCGTAAATCTCGGCGAAGTAGAAGTTACCGCAAACAAAATAAGCGAAAATTTAAAGGATGTGCCACAAAGTATCAGCGTCGTAAGTGATACTGAGTTACAAGAACGAGAAGTCAAAAACGTCGAGGAGCTAGTAAAAACTATGCCGAACATTACTGGTGTGGGCGGGATGTACGAAGGCATCAGTACTAGAGGACTCAATCCTTCGATATATACGAGTTCCAACCCCGTTACGGTCTATGTCGGCGGCGTAGCACAAAGTAACAAAGACGCAGCCTATATCCCCGTTACAAATATCGATCACGTCGAGGTTTTGCGAGGTCCTAGCAGTGCGATCTACGGCAAAGACTCAATCGGCGGCATCATCAATATCGTTTTAAAAGAACCGACTAACGAGTGGAGCGGCAGCGTCGGCGCCGAATACGGCTCGCACAAATACATACTAGGTCTTTTTGAAACCAGCGGCGCGCTGATTGATGATAAACTATTTTTGGGCTTAAACGGCTCGGCGTCCAAAGAGGACGGCTGGATCATCAACGATCTAAACGGCGATAAAGCCAACGACAAGAAAAATTACAATTTCGGACTAAATTTAAAGATAGTGCCGACCGATCGTTTTACGATTAAAATTTACGGCGATCTTTTTCACCGCCAGGACAACTCGCTCGACGAGCTTTTTATCCCAAAATCGAGATTTGGCAATATCTCAAAAAGCGAAGCCAAGCATATAAACTTAGAAACTCCCGCCCGCGTAAAGCAAACCTCTAGCTCGGGAGCGTTAGATCTAAAATATGAATTTGACAAATTTGACGCGACCTCGGCTACGACCTTTCGTAGAGCCAAAAAAGACGGGCTTTACGACGAGGATTTCGGTAGCAAAATAACCTATCTCGACCCCGATCACTATGGGCTAGTTACATTTTAAATTCTAAAAATGATACCTTCTCCGAGGAGCTTAGATTTAGTAGCAATGACGAGCAAAGCTTCAAATGGGTCGGTGGACTTTATTACGAAAACGAAAAGCAAGTCTTCGGCCCGATCGGCGATCAATACGGCGACGGCGGCGGTAGGACGATAGTCGAGGATTGGCCTTCGGTCAATCGCGCGCAGACGGCATCGATATTTGGTCAGATCATCTATCCGATCACGAGCAAATTTGATGCGACGCTTGGCGGCAGGTATCAGCAGATCAGAAAGCACACAAAGGTCGATTACTTCTCATACGAACTGGGACACAATCCCGGTGCGCCCGCGTTTTCGATGGATGAGAAAGCGACGTTTAGGACGTTTTTGCCAAAAATCGCACTTGGATACGATATCACCGACGAGCTAAATATTTACGCGATGTATTCGAAGGGCTATCTAGCCGGCGGCTTTAATTTTTACACCACCGGCGGCAGCAGAGAGGATAATAAATTGATGCACAGACGAGCGATGATTACGAGATCGGCGTAAAGGGTTCGTATGAAAGCTTTAGATTTTCTACCGCGTTATTTTATATGGACATCAAGGGCACACATATATTTTACACCGACCCCAATAATCCCAACATCTACTCGACCGCAAACGCCGATAAGTCAAAATCTATGGGCGTGGAATTTGAAGGCGTCGCAAAAGCGAGCAAGGAGCTTGATATAAATTTAGCTGCAAGTCTGCTAAAGACCAAATACGGAAATTACATCAACAAAGACGGCACGAATAATAAAGGCAATAAAATCGAGAAAAACCCCGAGTATAAACTCTCTTTGGGCGCGTCATACTACGCTCCGATAGGAATTTATACAAGACTGGACGGAAATATGATAGGCAAGACCTACTTCGATGCGCAAAATAAGCTAGCCCAGAAGAGCTATTTTACGGCGGATGCAAAAGTAGGCTACCTAAAAGATGGCTTTGACGTGTATTTTTACGTCAAAAATTTGACCGACAAAGAGTATTTCTCGCACATACGTGACAGAGCAAGTAATGTTTTAGTCACCTATGGCAAAGGCAGAACGCTCGGCGTCGGCGTAAGATATAGTTTTTAAATTTAGTAAATTTTATTAAATGAAAGGATGAAAAATGAGGAAAAGTTTAGCTGTATTGGCAGTTTTAGGTGCATTTAGCGTAGCTGGCGCGCATGATTTTTGGCTTGCGGGCCAAAATGACGACAAACTGAGGGTTCAGATCGGATTTGGAGATGGATTTGCCACGTGCGAGCCGATCGATAAGCAGAGGGAGAATAATTTTGAAATACCCGTAGTCATAGATAAAAACGGCAAAAAAATCGAGCTAAAGCGCACGAGCGAAAACTATAAATTTGAGGGCGAAAAGCAGCCGGAAGGCGTCTATATCATTACCGGGCAATATAAACCGACCTTTTGGACCGAGGATAAAAGCGGCAAATGGCATATGGGCGGCACGAAAGATACGATCAAAGACGCTAAATTTTGCCGTCGCGCCACTATGCTCGCAAAGGGCGTAATCAACACACAAGCAGGCGATCTCATAACTAAGCCCGTGGGCGAGCGACTCGAGCTCGTACCTTTAGAAAATCCGGTAAATTTCAAAGCTAATAAGCCGTTTAAAATTAAAGTGCTATTTGAAGGTAAGCCGCTTGCAAATGCCGCGGTTGAGGGTGCACCGGATGGATTTCTGGAAGATATGAGCGCATTTTATGGTATGACCGACGATAAGGGCGAAATCGAGGTAATGGCGCTAAAGCCGGGTCCTTGGATACTAAAAGCAAGAAATAAACTCGCATTTTCAGACCCAAAGAAATGCGACGAAGAGACGATCATCGCGTCTTTTGCCTTTGAAGTGAAATAAGTTTAAATTTGCTCTAAATTTTACTCCGGCTTTTAAATTTAAAAGCCGGATTACGCTATGTGAGGACTTTCGCGAACTTTGTAGTTGCCGCGCGTAGGCTGCGCTTTTTAACTCGTCGCGATTTGCGCTGTGCTACGACAAGCCTTCCTAGCAAAATTTCAATTTTAGCTTGAATGCTCACTTTTTCATAAATGCTCGCATATTTTTAAAATTCAGCTTCTAGTGCCTATTCGCTCGAAACAATCCTCGTTCAAAACCAAAAGATTAAATTTAATTCAGATTTTGCTCTATTTAAATTTCACTTGCGCTCTAAAATTTATCTAAATTTCAAACCCCGCAAGTATAATCCGCCATAGATTTTAAAATTCCAAAGGCACAACTTTATGAACCCTAAAATTTTAAACGCCATAAAATTTCGCGGCATAACTTCTAGTGTTTTATCGATCTGCTGTTATCTGATCATTTGGGCTTGTTGTGAGCTTTTGCATAGCATTACGATGAGCGGTTTTTTCGCCGTAGCCGCCGCAATCGTCGCCGTGATTTTTACTTCGATGAGCTTTGAGCTTTCGGCAACCAAAATGATCTCGGGTATCTCCGCTAGCAAAGTCTTTAACACATATCGCGCTATGTTTTTTGCCTACGTGATATATGCCGCCTTGCTGGGCGTGATGCTATTTTATTCGCTAAATTATATCGGTCTTGATATCTGGGATTACGCCCTTCAGCAAAATGGTAGCTCCTTCGAAGGAGCTTTTTATTGCGCAATGGGTGCGCTTTATGCAGGCTTGAAGCATCTATCCGAGATCGGAAAATCTCAAATCATGGCTCTTTGGAGTACCGCAATTATTATGCTGGCACTCATCGTTCTTTGGAAGCGGGTCGCCACGCTATACTTGCTCGGCAAGGCAAGCGGAAGCAAAATTTTCTATATTTGCGCCGTGATAACTTTAATTTGGGGAGCTCTTCCTAAACTTATTGAAATACTCGACATGGATAAGTCGTGGTATGGTAGCGCGCCTGCCTGCTATACTGCGCTTGCGGTAATCCTTTTATCTGAAATTTTAGAACTTATCGCCTGGATTAGGATCAAAGGAATTTCAGGCGCGGAGCTTTGGAATAAAAACTTATGGACGACGCCTACAAAATAAGTCAAAAAACCAATCGGTTTCGCTGGGTACCGGGCAGTATCCGGTTAGCCTAGAGGAGAAGGGCAAAAATTTTTACTAGCAAAATTCTGCGTAAAATCGCAAAATTCTGCCTTGCAAAAGTATTTGAAATTCTCACTACAAAATGAAATTTATATAAAAATTTATCTGGATTTTATACCGATCGGCTATAATTCCGCTATTCTAACCCCGCATATTTTGCGGAATTTTCAAGGAGAAAAAATGCTTAAACTTCACTCAATCCTTCTTGGCGCAGCGCTTTGCGCTAGCCTGGCTTTTGCAGATCGCACGATTACCGATCAGCTCGGTCGTAAGGTCACAATCCCGGATCAAGTAAATCGTATCGTCGTGCTACACCACGAAGCGCTCAATGTCTTAAACGAAATCAACGCCCAAGATAAGGTAGTAGGCATCCTAAAAAGCTGGGAGCAGCGCCTAGGCAAAGAGTATAATCGCTTGGCGCCGAGTTTTAAAAACCTACCTAATCCGGGTGATATCAAAGATGTCAATTACGAAGCCCTGCTTAGTCTAAAGCCTGATGCGGTCGTAGTGGTAAACTACTTTCCTAAAGAATATATCGCTAAAATGGAGGAGTTAAAAATCCCAGTCGTAGGCATTTCGTTTTTTAGCTCTGCACAAGAGGACAAAGCTAAGCTAAACCCGACCTTTAAAGATGAGCGCGATAGCTTTGCTGCTTACGATGAGGGCTTTTACGAGGGGGTTAAAATTCTAGGCGAACTAAGCAATCACGAAAAGGATGCCACTGAGCTGATAGATTTCGTTAAAAAATCGCAAGCTGATTTAAATGCCAAATTTAGCAATTTTATCGTAGATAAAAGACCTAGAGTTTATATGGCAAATCCCGATCTTACGACCTACGGTAGCGGCAAATATACTGGCGTAATGCTAGCAAGGGCGGGCGCGACGAACGTCGCCGCTGCGGATATAAAGGGCTACAAGCAGGTTTCGCCGGAGCAAATTTTAGCATGGAATCCACAGATTATCTTAGTGCAAAACCGCTATCCTCAAGTACCTGCCGAACTTAAAGCAAACCCTGCATTAAAAGGTCTTAGCGCCGTGAAAGAGGATAGAATTTATCTAATGCCTGAATTCGTTAAAGCCTGGGGGCATCCGACTGCTGAAGCGATGGCGCTTGGTGAGGAATGGCTTGCGATGAAGCTTTATCCGCAAAATTTTAAGGACGCAGACTTTGATAAAAAAGTAGAGGAATTCTACGAGAAATTTTACCGCGTCAAATATCAAAAATAATGCTGAACCTAATCCTGCTTCTTTTTTGGGTAGTGCTGGCGCTAATCTCGCTCGCTAGCGGGCAGTTTCATATCCCGCTAGAAGAAATTTTTAAAATTCTCTTTAGCGGAGGCGGCGATGAAGCCGCCAAAAGTGTGATGCTGGATGTTAGAATTCCTCGCATTCTACTCTCCAGCCTTTGCGGTGGAGCGCTTGCTATCGCGGGTTTGAGCTTACAGGCGGTATTTAAAAACCCACTCGTTGGCCCGCACATCGTAGGCGTTAGCACCGCAGCGGCATTCGGCGGCGCGCTTTGTATCTTGCTAGGATTGAGCGGCTTATGGCTTGCGGGGTTTGCATTTTGCTTCGGGCTTGCGGCACTATTTTTGCTCTATCTTTTGGCAAAATTCGTAGCACGCGCCGATATTTTCTCGCTCATTTTAGCAGGTATAGTCATTAACGGCGTATTTGCCGCACTTACGAGCTTGGTGCAGTATCTAGCAGACGATGAGGAAGTGCTGCCTAATATCGTCTTTTGGCTACTGGGAAGCTTCGTAAGCGCAGGATACGATAAAGTAATTTTGATGTGCGCGATCGCCCTGCCCGCTTCTGCAGTCTTGATCGCGCTGAGATGGCGGTTTAATCTACTCAGCCTAAATGATGATGATTTGCGCGTGCTAGGTGTGGACGTTAAATTTCTGCGCTGCACGATCCTAGCGCTTTGCACCGCTCTGATTGCTGTACAAGTTAGCGTCAGCGGAAATATCGGATGGGTAGGTCTTGTGGTGCCGCACGCCACCAGGCTCATCGCGGGCAGCGACCACGTGAAGCTAATGCCTGCCTGCTTCATCGCAGGAGCGATCTTTATGCTGGCAATCGACGATCTATCTCGCTCGCTAAGTAGCGCCGAAATTCCTTTAGGAATTCTATCCGCTCTCATCGGAAGCCCGATCTTTGCCCTACTTCTAAAAAGGAGCGCCAAAAATGCAAAATCTAATTGAGGTAAAAAACGCTGGCTTTTACTACGAGGCGGAAAAATTCTGCTTTCGCAACTTAAGCTTCGAGCTTGCCAGCTCTCAAACATTAGCGATTTTGGGCTTAAACGGGCAAGGCAAAAGCACGCTAATGTCGTGTATGATGGGGATTTTGCAGCCTAAAGAAGGCGAGATCGTGCGCAAGGCAAAATTTGCTTTCTTGCCGCAGAGTTTTAACGTCGCGTTTGATTACAGCGTGCTTGACATCGTACTGATGGGGCGGGTACGCGAGATCTCGCTTTTTTCAAAACCGGGCAAAAAGGATATTCAAATCTGCCTTGACGCTTTGGATACGCTAGGCGTCGCCCATCTGCAAAAGCGCAGCTTTAACGCCCTTAGCGGCGGGCAGAGGCAGCTCGTGCTCTTTGCTAGAGCCCTAGCTAGCGGCAGCGACGTGCTGTTTTTGGACGAGCCTGCCAGCGCGCTTGATATCAAAAACCAGGACCGCGTGCTAAGCCTCATCGCGAATCTGCGCTCAAATAGCGATGCGAGCATAGTTTTTACCACTCACCAGCCTAACCACGCCCTCGCAGTCGCCGATCGCACACTGATCTTGCGAAATGATCTTAGCTACAACTATGGCGCAAGTAACGAAATTTTAACCGAAGCCGCGCTTAGCTCGCTCTACGGCGTGCAGATCAAAACGGCGGAATTTGACGTTGCGGGCGAGCAAATCCCCAGCATCACGCAAATTTTCAGCGCGCAGGTGAGGTAGGCGCGAGCGGCGCGACAAAGCAATTCATCAATCGGCGTGAAATTTTAAATCGCGGGATTTTGTCTTTAGCTAAATTTAAATCGCAGAATTTTGTCTTGAAATTCTGATTAAAATTTTATATCGAGGTTTTGCCTTAGAATTCCAGTCTAAATTCCATAGTGAAATTTTACCGCGGAATTCCGATCAGAAATCTCATAGCGGAATTTTCTGTGGCTTGCCAGTTTTATAAGCGTGCAACGAAAGCATGCCACGCTTGAGATTTGAAATTCCACCACGAAATTCTACCTCGTAAATCCATAGATGGAATTCCGTTTTAAATCTCGCGGCGGATTTTATTCTCGCTCTGGTAGAATTCCTGAAATTCCGCAGTCTGCAAGCTTGCCACGACGAAATTTAAAAATTTTAAATTTAGCTATTTAATTCCTGCTTTACATCGATTTATGTATACTTCGAGATAAATTTCAAAAAGGCTTAATATGCAAGATATCGTATCTCAAGCAAGAAAAAATGGGATGATCAGCACCGGCATTGATCTATTTTTATCGGCGGTGCTCGCGGTTTTTAAGGTGATAGGCCTTGCTTCCGGCGGAATGTTCTTAATAGTCAGCGGAATTTTTATCGCTCTTGTCTGTTTCTCGGTTATTTATAGGCTAAGAGCGCTCCGCAAAATTTCAAAGCTTAGCGGTATAAAAGCGGCGGCGCTTTACCGCAACTGCGTAATTCTCTGCATATGCTTCGTGGCGCTTTTATTATTTTATCCAGCAGGTTGTTACAGAGAAGCAACGATGAAAGAGATGATAGAAGAGACTATATGGAATTTAGCGGTGCCCGCAGCCGCAATATACGTGGTCGTAGCGTGGCTTCGCATAAATTTTTCGCTTACGCGCGTAAGCGGCGTGATGATATTTCGGATCTACGTGTGGCTCTGCGCCTTCTTTCTCGCGCTAAATTGGCTATGTGGCGCAGGGCCCTTCGGTTTGGCTACCTCCAAGCCGCAAATTGGCGATTCCGATGCGGTTTTAATTATCGCGTCATTGAAGGAATTTTTGCCGTTCATTGCTCTTGTGATAACCAGCATCGTGCACCTACTAGCCTGGAGCAAGATAGAAAAGCTCGCCTAAGCCGAAGCGCTTTCGTTTTGCAGCGACCTCGCGCTTTTGCAAGTCTAAACCGCAATGTCCAAGCCGCGCTGTTATAGCAATGTCAAGCGCGTCGCCACACGCAGCAAAGCCATAAGATAGCGCGTAAATTTAGAAAATTCAAAGGATAAAAATGAAAGAAATTTCAAAGCAAGATCTGCTTCGCAAGGCGAAATTCCGCGGAGTTTTAGGCGCCGTGATTTTGCTAGGCATCGGCGTAAGCGGCACGGTGGGCGTAAGCAGCATAGACGAGGACGCGGTCGCGATTTTTAGAGTTTTAGCGCTACTAGCGACGCTAGCGATATTTTACGACTGCTTCGTTTGCCTAGAAAAGGCGCTAGGCGTGCGCTTCGTTAAGACCTATAGGCTGATAGAAAGCATCCCAATCGTCGCGATTTTGTGCTACTGCGCCATGGTAGTAGCGCTAAAGGAGGGCGCGATGCTTGATCTACTCTACACCCTGCTCTACGTCCTTTCGACGTGCGCAGCGGTGATAATCTGGGGCGTATTAAACTACCGCCTAGCCACACTTAGCGGCGTGGATTTATTTAAAATCTACGGCATAGTGGTGTCCGTGACGTGGCCCTGCGAAGCGGTATCGGGCGCGCTAGCTAAAATAGGTGTAATCCTCGCGCTGCCGTATCTAATCGCAGCGTCGCTGGTAACGGCGTTTTCGGGGATTTTGCTAATCATAGCGTGGATAAAATTCAACCCCGCAAGGTTATGCGGCGCGGAAAATTCTAGCGAGCTTGACGGCGCCAAGCTAGGCGCGGACGGCGAAAAACCAAGCATTTACAGCAAACTCGCTGCTTTTAAGAAATCGGACGCGGACGATGCGAAAAAGCCCACTTCCAAGGCGAGCGCAGATACCGCAAATATGCCCGCTTCCAAGGCGAGCGCAGATGATACGACCGCCGCAAGACGCCCGGGCAACCCCGGATTTAAATTCTAACTCTACTCGCGAGATAGAATTTCGCAAAATTTTTAAAATTTAAGGCGCGGAATTTTATCGCGACGCGCGGCGCATCGAGCGGAAACGCGGAATTTTGATTTAATTTTATCCGCTACAAACGCGCAAAATTTAGGGCAAAATTCCAAGCCGAAATTCCGCGATCAATTTAAAATTTTAAGCAGAGGTTCAATCCAAAAATTCCGACGAAGCAAAATCCAAGCCAAAATTCCAGCTGAAATTCTAAAATTCCGATCTAAATCCCTAATCCAGCTTATTTCTAAAAAGCGACGCCGCAAAGCTCAACGTGCCAAGCCCGATCAGCAGCAGCGGCACGATGAAATGCCACAGCTCGTTTAGGCCCGCGCCCTCCAGATAGATCCGCCACATGCAGTTGTTGGCATAATACATCGGATCGAGGTGCGCGATGTAGTAAAACCACCGCGGCATCGCGTCCGCAGGCGTTATCAGCCCGCTTATCATAATACACGGTAGCAGGAACAAAAACGAGCTCACGACCGATTGTAGCGAGGTTTTGCAGACGGTCGAGATCACGAGGCCGATGCCTACGTTGCAGGCGCTAAAGATCGCGATAATCGCAAAAAGATTCGCAAAGCGCCCTCGAAACGGAATTTCGAAGTAAAATACGCAGATTAAAAACAGCGCGAGCCCCTGCGCGATCGCGATCAGCACGGGCGGCGTCGCCTTGCCGATTAGCATCTCAAGCGGGTTCGCGGGCGTCATTAGCATCATATCAAAGCTGCCCTCCTCGCGCTCGCGGGAGACGCTAAACGCCGATAGCATCAGCACCTGAATCATCGAAAGACCCAAAATCATCCCCGTCATGATCGTGTAGCGCGTGATCGTGTTTTCGTTAAAAACATAGCGCGGATTTATGCTGATTAAATTGACAAAATGCTGCGCGTTGTATTCCCCCGCTATGGCCTGCACGAAGCCGATGACGGTGTTTGCCAAGGTCGTATTGCGCGAATCCGCGATGATCAAAAGCTCGTGCGTGCTCGCAAAATCGCTGCCGAAATAGATCCCGATGATCGCCTCGCCCTCGCTTACGGCGCGGCGCAGGCAGACTAGGTCTTTGCAGCCAAGTTCGGTCTTAAACATCGGCGTAGCGGCGATGCTCTGTACCAGCGCGGTGGACGTCGCATCGCGGGCGTCGTCCAAAATCGCGTAGCGCACCTGCTCGGGGGTGAAATTCGCGCCGTAGCCGAATATGATCGACTGCACCAGCACCGGCACGATCAGCACCATGCGCGTGCCCTTGTCGCGAAACATCGCCAAAAATTCCTTTTTTATCAGCGCGCGAATTCGAAGCAGGGATTTTCGCAGAGCGTTCATCGCGCACTCCTTTCAAATTTAGCGGCGCCTTTAAATTTAACGCCATTTTCAAATTTAGAGGCGCTGGCGGGTGGAATGGAATTTAAAGCGAAATTTAAACGCACCGCGGGCGCGGGTTTAAATTTATGCGGCGCGAGCGTAAATTTCCGCAGCGCGAGCTTGAGCTTATACGATGCGAACATGAAATTTAAAATTTCAGGTCTACTATACGACGACTCGGGCGTAAATTTTAAAAGCGCAAGTTTAAACCTGCACGGCGACAAGGAGCTAGAATTTAAAAACTCTGCCGCTTGCTTTTGCGGCTTGAAGCGGCATTTTAAGCGCTCTACGGAGCTAAATTTTAAAATTTCAAACCCGCGCCCAACCGCCGCTTGCAAGCCGAAGCGTCTCGCGCCTAGAAATTTTAAAAATTTCATCGTATGCCTCTTTGGGGCGTAAAATTTCATTCTTTGCACTCCCTGTGAAAGCAAAGTATTCGTCGCTCGCCCTACTTCATAGCGCGAAATTTTACCGCTTGCGGCTCGAATCAAAGCGGGGTACTTATGCAAGCAAACGGCGTAAATTTCGCTACGCCACGCTTCGTAGTTACGCCGCGTAACCACGCTGCAAAGCTGCATCGTAAAGCGCGATTTAAAATTTAAAAGTGCGCTCGCGAGGTCAAATTTGCTAAAATTTTCCGCGCGCGCCGTTTTGTAGCCGTGCCGTACAGCTGCGCTACGAAGTCGCACTATGCGGCGCTGCGCGGAATCCAAACTGCTCACATGATCAAACTTAACCACACGCCGTTTTTCTGTCGCGTCGTGCGTATGCTGCGAAATAAGCCGTGCCGCGCGCCCTGCTTCGGCTTTATCCGCGCGTAGCGAAGTGCAGCGTAGTAGAGCACGTGTTAAAGCATGGCGTAGAGCATGCAGCGGCTTGTGAATAAACTTTAAAATTTTAAATCCGCACTTCGATATGAAATTTTGCGCTGTGTCCGCAAAAGGCGCTGAAGTGCGCGTAAATTTTAAAATTCCAAATCCGTGCTGCGATATGAAATTTTGCACGGCGTTCGCGAGACGCGCTAGAGCGTGCGTGAACTTTAAAAATCCCATCGCGCGCCCTCTCTCGTAGCTATGTCATAAGATTGCGCCGCCAAAGCTTGCTTTTTAATTAAAATTCCAAACCGATTGCACGGCATAGGCGTAAAATTTAAAAATTCCGCCGCTTGTTTTTGTGGCTCGAAGCGGCTTTTTAAGCGCTCTGCGGTGATAAATTTTAAAATTTCAGATCCACGCTTCACCGCTGCACCTTGCAAGCCAAAATTCCTCACGCTGAGAAATTTTAAAATTTCAAGCCCGCGCTCCGCTCGCTTGCAAAAAAATTCTAAAAATTTCATCGCGTCCTCTCTTTTGACGGCGTGAAATTCCGCCATCGATGCCTTGGGCGAAAGTGAAACGTTAATTGCGCCGATTTTTGCGGCACAAAATTTCTCCGCGCAAGCGTAAGGCAAAAATAAAAATTTCATCGTGCGCCCCTTTTTACGCTAAGCACGCACAAGCTGAAAAACAAAACCGCTCCGAGCGCCTGAATGGCGAGGTTTACCCACAGCGTCGCACTCTGTCCGCCCGATAAAAAGCAGATGCGAAAGGACTCGACCGCGTATGTGGGCGGCAGCAGGTGCCCGATGAAGTTGACCGCCGCGGGCAGTCCGCGCAGATCGAATATCATGCCGCTAAGCAGCGTCACGGGCAGGTAGCCGATGACGATGGCGTATTCCTGCGCTAGGAATTGATTTTTGCAGATCGCCGAGATCAGCATGCCTAGGCAGGTCATCTCCAGCACGAAGACGCAAAGCGTCGCCAGCAGCATCGCTACGCTGCCGCGGATCGGGATGCCTAAAAGTACCTGCCCGTAAACGAGCGTCATCGCACCGCCCAAAAGTGCTAGGAAATAATACGCGCCGACCTTGGCAGTGACGATCTCAAGCGCGCTTGCGTTGGAGTTGTAAAGCGAGGCGATCGTGCCGCGGTCCCATTCGCGCGAGATCACGACCGCGACCATAAATAGGCAGATGAGCCCCAAAATCCCCACGTACTCGGCAGATACGAGATACCACGTCGATTCGTTGGCTTCGTTGAACCAGCTGCGATAATTCACGCTGATGGGCTTTGCGGCGGCGTTTAAATTTGCGTTTAAAAAGCCGTAATCTTGCGCCAAAACCTGCTCGATTACGCCTGCAACGTAAACGTAGCTAAGAAGCGCGAGCTGCGACTGCGTGGCGTTTTGGATAAGAAAAATTTCGGCGCCGTCTTTGTCTGAGCTACTCGCGCCGCCTGCACTACTTGAGCCGCCGCCGTTATTTGCAGCGCCGCCTGCGCTGCGAGCGCCGTTAGCGGAGGGGCTCGCATTGACGCCGCCGCTCGTATTTCCGATATCGCCTGCGCCATCGATAAAACCAGCGTTCGTATCGCCTGCGTCGCCGATTAAATTTACATTGCCTTGATCTACGCCTATGTCGCTTGAGCTGCCGCCGGTATCTACTCCACTGCCGCCGCTAAAAGAATTTGCACTGCCACCCGCTTCCGCACCGTTACGGTGCGAAATATCTCCGCTTGCGCTTGCGCCACCCGCAGAGGCGTTTATGCCGCTCTCCGTGCCGGCGTCTGCGCCTCTGTCCTCAAGTGGACGGACATTTTCGCCGCCGCTAATATTTTGAATATCGCTTGCGTCGCCCGCGGAGGAGCTTTCATCGCTAGAAAGGTTTAAATTTATGCCGCCGTTCGCGCCGCCGAGCCCGCTCAAGGTGTTTTGAAATTTAGCCGCAAAGAGCGGATCAAAATATAAAATGCTCTCGATCTCGTGCGCCCTAAAATCTCTCCTCGCGCTCTCTAAGTCCG
>CALKQT010000073.1 GCA_937990735.1 uncultured Campylobacter sp.
TGGACGACTACGTCAGGATAAAAGAATTTTTTATGAGGACAAAAGACATTGATTTGGATAAGGCTCAGCGCCACGTATGGCTGGATTTTAATTAGTAATTAAAGATTTTTAAATTAAAGAAGCCTCAAATGGCGAAGCCTTTAAATTTTTAAAATTTAAAGGAGCGACTCTTAAAAATTGATCGTAATCTTTCTTGTGCGGAATCTATTTTATCGTTTCGCTTTATCGCGTTACTAAATACGGCTACAAATTCTTAAATTCCATCTTCAGCTGCTTGCGCCAATCTTGCAGCGAGCGCTCTGCGCCCGCGGCGTATTTTTCGATAAGTATAAATACGCTGCCGTAGCTTAACTAGATACGCCGCCTCTATATTCGATTGATCTCTGAAACTAAGTATCAGCCTTAAGCGCTGCGTCTTTGAAAAATCCCCACGTAAAGCGCGAAAACAAAACCGACCGCGACCGCGTAAGGAGCGAACTCGGTGATGCCTTTGGCCGAGCTGGCTAGCAAGAAATTATGCGCGATCGCGGCGCCCGCCGCCATGCCGATGACGAATATGCCCGAGCTTAAATTTCCCGTGCCGGCCTGCACCAGATGCTTGCCCGGGCAGCCCTCGCTTAGGCTGAAGCAAAGACCTGCGAGCACCATGCCTAAGAAATTCCAAACGAAATCGTTGTGTGCGATAGGCTGGCCGTCAAAGCCGAGTTTGTATTGCCCAAACGCGATATTTGCGATACTCGCAAAGGCGATGATGCTTAGCACGCCCCAAAACATCGAGAAATCGCCGCGAAAAATTCTACCGAACGCGCCGACGCTGCAAAATTTGCTTCTGTGCATCACCGCGCCCACGATAATGCCCGCAGCCAGCGAGATGCCTACCGCAGCGTGTTGCGCGCCGGGACCTTTAGCGGAGATAAAAAGCGCGCCGCCCTCGCCCGTTTTGAGTCCTAAAACCAAGGCCGCAAGCAGCGCGGCGCCCAGTAGCACGGGCAAAATCCCGATCGCGCCGCTAAGTCTTGCCTCTTTGCTCGCCTCATAGCCGCGCTTTTTAAGCAAAAACCCAATGAGTACGCCGCAGATCAGACCCGCCAATCCGGCTAGCGCGCTCAAATCGCCGCCGCCTAAGCGCAAAAACGCGCGCCAAGGGCATCCCAAAAATACAAGGCAGCCGATCATCGCGAAAATCCCTAGGAAAAATTTCGCAAACGGCGAGCTGCCGGTAACCGGCGCAAACTCGCGCGTCCAAAGCACGCTTGCTAAAAAACCGCCGAACACGAGCCCTATGATCTCCGGGCGGATGTATTGCACCGCGCTAGCTCGGTGAAAGCCCAGCGCGCCCGTGGTATCGCGCAAAAAGCAAGCGACGCAAACGCCCATATTGCCCGGGTTTCCGAAATGCACCAGCGTCGCACCCAGCACGCCTAGCACGGCGCCTGCGATGATGTACCATTTAACGTTATTCATGAAAAAGTCCTGAAATAATCTAGATCGACCGATCTCTTAGGCGCGATTTTATCCTTTGTAAAATAAAAAGCAAATAAATTCCGATCTAAATTTTAAAAAGTAAGAATCCTATCCATACTTAAAAATGACTAAAAATAGAATTTAAAAAGTAGTTAAGACAGGGTTCGGACATACGAAGCCAATCTTAACCATAGAATTTTACTTAAATATAAATAAACCAGCCTTAATTTCTCGCACGAAGTCGGAAATTCTATTTTTACATACGGTCGCAAAGCCCGCAAGTTACGAAATTCCACGCCTCATCAATCGATAGCGTTGGAGCTTTTTAGCACCACTAGATGTTTTTTGCCCGCGAAACTTAGCACTACGGCAGCATTATTTTCGTCGATCTCGCGCACCAGCTCTACTCGCACATCGCTAGGTCTTGCGGTATCCGAGCTAAGCAACTCATTTTCTAAAATGCTTTTAAATGCCGAAACTTTGGGCTCTTTTGCATCCGATCTTTCTTTTGCTCCCTCGCGAAATTCTATCGTGCCACTCTCGGCAGGACTTACTTTAAGCGGCGAAATTTTATCCGCTGCTCTTATATTCTCGGCGCTCTCAGAGCTTTCGTCCGCCTCCGTAGCTTCCGAGCGCTCGGCACGCGCAACCTCATCGTAAAATTTATCGTGTGCACTCTCTTCGCTCACACTCTCGCCCCTAAAAAAATCTGCACTATCTACGTTTTTTGAGTCGCTAGAATTTTTTAAATTTAAAGCAGAAACCTCATCTTTCTTAGCAAACTCTTGTGCGTCAGAATAATTGGTAAAATTTGCGTTCTTTGATCCGCTCTGATTTTTAAAAGAGGAGTCGTTTAAAATTTTATCTATGCCCGCTTCGTCCACATCGGCATCCTCCATGCTAGCGTCGTCTTCAAAAACCCGCCATGTCTCGTCGATACTTTTTTGCGGCTTGTGTAATAAAAATTTTCGCACGCCGACGAAAGCCGCAGCCGCAAGCAGTAACGCTACGATTATCGGCATCACGGAAACCCCGCTGCTACCGCTTTGCGCCGTCTCATTCGCCTCGCTCTTCACGCTCATCTTGCTCTGATCGAAAGCGGGATTTTTTACGCGCAAAATGAGCTTTAAATTACCGTCTTGAGTAAGAGCATCGACCGATAGATCGGCACCAGTGGGGAAATTTATCTCGATATCCTTGCCCTTAGGCGCTATCGTAAAGCTTTTTAAGACCTTTTGATTGGTGCGCATCTCGTTAAATTTCTCATCGCCGCCAAGCCCTTTTAAAATAAGACTCATCGACTGCCCATCGACGCGGCGCACGATGTCAGGTTTGTATGCGGAGTCAAATGCCAAGGCGATATCCACGCTATCGTCGTGGTTGAAGAGATCGTATTGCATCAGATTGGCGCCGAGGCAAAAATTTGCGATTAAAATCAAAAATATCTTTTTCATACTCTTTCCATTAATTAAAAAGTTCGGCGATCTTATTTTGCAGCTCGCTCCCGCCGTAGTTAGCGCATAAATTTACGATCGCAGTGCCTATGATAGCGCCGTCTGCGTATTCTTTCGTAGCGCGAACGTCGCCGGCAGTGCGGATACCAAAGCCGATCGCTACGGGCAGATCGCTCATCTTTTTAAGATCTGCGACCATATTTTTTAGGCGCGAGATCGGAGTTTGCTTGCTTCCTGTCACGCCGATAGCGCCCACGCCGTAGATGAAGCCTCGCGCGCGGCTCAAAACTCGCGTAGCGCGATGCTCGCTCGTAACACTGATAAGCGGGATGAGCGCGATACCAAACTCCTCGCAAAGCGCGAAAATTTCCTCATTTTCCTCATACGGCAGATCGGGGATTATTAGCCCGCTGATGCCGTAGCGCGCCGCCTGCGCTACAAACTCGCGCGCGCCGTAGGCAAAGATCACGTTGTAATAGACCAAAAATACGAGCGGCTTGCGCGTTTGCACCTCTTTTAAAATTTCAAATACTGTGCCCGCGTTTACGCCGTTTTGCACCGCGGAGAAGCTCGCCTTAAAAATTTCGGGGCCGTCCGCGAGCGGATCGGAATATGGGATACCAATCTCAAGCAGATCGATCACGCTTTCGTCTAAATTTGACAAAAACTCCTTCGTGTGCGCGGGGCTCGGATATCCCGCCACGATATAGCCGATGTTCGCCTTTTTGCCCGCAAAGGCCGCCTTGATCTTATCCATAAATCGTTCCTTTTTTGTAATTCATCACGGTATCCATATCCTTATCGCCCCTGCCGCTTACGTTTACGACGATCGTTTTTTTGCCTTTTAACTGCGGGCAGAGCTTTTGCAAATACGCTAGCGCATGCGCGCTTTCGATCGCGGGGATGATGCCTTCGAGCCTGCAGAGCAGTTTAAGCGCCGTGATGCACTCATCGTCAGTTACCGCTTCGTATTTTGCGCGACTTATCTCGTGCAGATGCGCGTGCTCCGGGCCTACGCCGGGATAATCAAGCCCCGCCGAGATGCTGTGAACAGGCTCGATCATGCCGAATTTATCCTGCAGTACGATCGTTTTCATGCCGTGGATGATGCCCGCGCGCCCATTGGTAATGGTCGCTGCATGATAAGGGGTATGGGCGCCCAAGCCGCCCGCTTCGACGCCGATGAGTTGCACATTAGGATCGTCCACGAACGCGCTAAAAATTCCTATCGCATTGCTTCCACCTCCTACGCAGGCTAGGACATAGTCGGCTTTAATCCCCTTGCTTGCGAGCTGCGATCTGGTCTCGGCGCCGATGACACTCTGAAATTCCCTAACCATCTTAGGATACGGATGCGGTCCGACCGCCGAGCCGATGACGTAAAATACGCTCTCAATTTCGTTCACCCACGCCTGAATCGCCGCGGTGGTCGCTTCTTTGAGCGTTTTAAGACCGGTGCTGATTTTAATCAAATTTGCGCCCAAAAGCTGCATCCTAAATGCGTTGAGCTGCTGGCGCGCAGCGTCGGTCTCACCCATATACACGTCGCACTCAAGCCCGAATAGCGCCGCTGCCGTCGCTGTCGCCACGCCGTGCTGCCCCGCGCCGGTTTCGGCGATGATCTTTTTTTTGCCCATCTTTTTAGCGAGCAGCGCTTGCGCTAGGGCGTTATTGATCTTATGAGCGCCCGTATGGTTGAGATCCTCGCGCTTTAGATAAATTTCATGACCATAGTGCTCACTAAGGCGCGCGGCATGATATAACGGCGTCGGACGCCCCGCGTATTCGCGCAGCAAGTAACCCAGCTCGTCTTTAAATTCCTTCGTCTGCGCTATGGTATTGTACGCATCCTCCAACTCCTCGAGCGCAAACATCGCCGTCTCCGGCACGAATTGCCCGCCAAAACTCCCGAAATACGCCTTTTTATTCATCCTATCTCCTCGCATTAAATCGTGAGATTATATAAAATTTCGCGTTAAATTTCGCTTTTTTGACGGCGCCTTTTGCTACGCTATTTTAAAATTTATCGGATATGCAGCCGCAAAAACGCGCGGCGCAAGATAGTAAATTTTAAAATTGTAGCTAATATTTTACTTGATGAGTAGCCCCAACTTCGTAAATTTGAATGATTTATAAATTTATTTGCTTTCATTGCTAATATCGCTCTTTTTAGAATTACCGATAGGACAAATTATATTGTCGGTATCCGTAAGCCTTAATTTTTTCCACTCTTCAAAGCTGTTAACTCTAATAAGATTATGTGGGATCTTTGACGGTTCATCAATAATTTTAAGGCACTCACTCGTCTCCCTTTTAAAATACTGCATAATAAGGTGATTATCGTCATTTTCCAAAGCCTTTTTTATACATTTTGCTTTTAACTTAACATAACCGCTATTACTTAGAGAATTTTTTGAAAAGAGCCTTATTGGGGCGCACTCGCTAATTATTTCCGTATAAATCATACGAAAAACAAAAAACGAAATAATTAACAAAAATGGTAATAGGATAATATTTTTGTATCGTTTTAAAAATTTCATTTTATTACCTTATTGGGAATTTTTGAATTTTGCGGATAAAAACCTTAATCTTTGTGTTTTACTGCCGCTTATGCCTATATCTGCTGCTATGGAGCTTGCTTTGCTATCGCTTATACCATTAATATCTATAGAAGCCCGGGCGCTTAGGCATAGCAGCAGAGTAAAGATATGTAGGATAAATTTCATTCTGCTAAGTCTAATATGGGTTTAATCATAGTCGAAGTCTTCCAAATCATACCCGAAGGTATACAAAGTCTTTAAGGCTAGCTCTCTGACTTCTACCCATGATTTATTATGATAGACCAAATATTCACATACGCCTTCTAGCAGGCTTTGATCTTTAAAGTATCTATCTATGAGCTCCAAAAGTTCTCTTAGCGCATCCCTCTCGTATGGTAAGAAACAAAATTCGAATTGCTCCAATAAAGCGTTTTTGCATTCGGTATATAAAAGTTCCGCCATTTCCGAAGGACTTTCGTAATGTTTAGCCGTAGGATGAACGATATATTTATCTTGATGTTCCAAAGAAGCCATTCGAGTTAAATGGAACATAAGATCGCCCTTTTTAAATATCTCTTTTCCGTTAATTTGCATTTGGGTTTCCTTTTATTGGGATGTGGGTTTCATTGGTTTTGGATTTTAATATTTTACCAGTATCATCAAAATATAAATTCTTTTCCTTGTCGGCTGGAATTCTTAAAACCCATCCGTTATTAGTATTTGCGGTGCTTGGTAAATTCGGATTATTTTCCGGCGCATGTATTCTGACTTTTTCTACGCCATCTTTATCGACAAATTTTATTCCTTTACCGTCATTTTGTAGCACTACTTTCCAGTCTTTCGGCGCTCTTGAGAATATCTCTTCAAATGATGCGCCTGTTAGACCGGTAAAATCTCCTACATTAGTCGATGTTTCCTGTCTAGCCAGCCATTTTAAATTTCTTGACATTTAGCGCAAGCCATTTCCGTCTACTATAAAATCTACTTTTACTATATTATTTCAATTCATTAAGCGAATTTGAAAACATTCTGCCTTTTTCTATTACGTGTTCTTCTTCTGATGTAAAATTAATATCCTCGGGCAGAAATTTTAAGTAATATTTTATCTGAGAAGCCGCCCTCCTTAGCTCTTTGTTTATGCAATAAGCGAATCTGCTTTTATTATTATCATAAACCTTAAAATATGCATAGTAGCAAGGATCTTTCCTTTCGGCATCTTGAGAAAACCGATAATCCAATGCCCAATACATTAGACCGCCGGCGATCAAAGTCACTAGCGTTAAAAATACCTGTTGAAAACTATTTTTCATTTTTTACTCCTTATATATTTGGTTTAAATTTCTCCATGCCTTCGTCGCTAAGGTTTGGTAGAAAAATACATTATTGTAGCGATAGGCCCCCTTTGTTCCATATACAACGACGGATCTTCCTGTTTTTGTATAGATTATATTAGAAAGCTCCTGCACATAATTTGCACTGCTACATGCAGCCAAATGGATAGCTATTACCCTCCCTTTTTTCCAGGTACTATCATTTTTTATAAATTTTTCATACAATTCTTCTGGCGCGTATGCGGCAGATCCTTGGGAGATGAGGGCGGCGGTTGAAAGAACAAGGGTAAAGAAAGAAATCTGTCTTGTAAATTTATTCATTTTTACCTTTTGAGCGGGGTATTAGAAATTCGCTTGCCATTTCATCTTTCTCTATGGGAATTATTTTCCGATATATTATAGATGCCATTGCTACTTGTTATATCCCATCTACGCGCACATCGGCATTAAGTTCGGCGCACATTTTATATTTATATGAAGATGAGCAAAACCAACATATTCTGCATTGAAAGCCAAAATTTTCATTTGGACACCTGCCCGGGGCCAATGGCCGGATAATATATAAAATCATCTCCGTTTCTAGCGCGATAATTAGTGATATATTCGATCGCCACTTCGAATGCCTTATTAACTCCCCTGTTGGTACTCCAGCCGTCGTATGTGATTATGGGCTCATTGCCGCTTAGGCGATATACGTCTCCTCCTAGGATAATCATACCTTTATCTCTTGTGATTTTTAGCACCTCCATTACATCGTCAAATTTCCAACCGATTTCATAAAAACCGAGCTTCTCTCTTAAGTTTATACCGCGCTCCAGCAGATCCTGCGGCACTATATTTACAAAATCCTCATCTGTAAACAACATAATTCGCTCCTTTATTTCACGTTAGGTCTAAAAAATCTGTGGCTAACGGTTTTGCCATCGTTTTCTATAATAAACTCAAATACTCCATCCCTTCCTCTATAAGAGCCTTTGATATAAACTCCAGTCCTCTCTATACCATCGCGTCCTATAATTTTTGTAACTTCACCGTATTTGCCAAAGGCGAGTACTTCCTCTGGAAACGAATGGAAATCCTTTCTTTCCATTTTCCTTATTACACTATTATCATAAACAATATTTTCTAAAGGATTGTCTACATTGGAATCCCCATCCGTCAATTTTTTCTCTACATCCTTTAATTCCTTATCGTCCTTTGATATCTTTTTTGAATTAGTTTCGGTCTTATCAATTTTTGTCGTAGACTTGATTTTATCCTCAACTTTACTATTTGCATCAAGTGATAAGTCTTTATTATTAGAATTCCCACCTTCCCATTTTTTCTCTACGTTCTCTAATTTATTATTATTTATTAGATCCTTATTTGCCTTTGATAGTTTGGTAAGCGATTTGATAAACCTGTTTATTCCGCCAAACACAGCACCCACAGCCACTTCTCCGACAGAATCAGATACTATATTGATACCCCTTTGATTTTCTGCTATATAGGCTTCATCCTCATCTTCTGTTAAATATTTTCGTGTCTTATCGCTTATGGCTTGCTTGATCGGTCGCGTAAACCTATCGGAAATATTGTCCGTGGCTATACCTGCAATCGTTTTTGTTGGACCCGATATCATAGTTTGGATAGCTGCTACCGATATAGCTGCGGCAGTATGGCCGATTTTATCTATGATAAATGTTGCCGCATCGGCACCTTTTGTAGCCAAACCGTAAACATTAAGCATGCTTTCAGACCCATCTACAATAACGGTACCTAAATTCATACTAGGAGTACCATTTTTGGTATAAGAAATTTCTGGATTTTGATCTGTACTTAAGTCGCCAGAAGATACGGCTTTTGAATTTAATTTATCGGCTATATAAGCGAAATTCTTTATAGTCGGCGAATTTACTATTTCATTTATAGTTTCTTCTTTAACTCCGCTTTGTCTTAATAGAATAGTTAGCGCATCTTTAGCAGATTGAGTTTCTACAATACGCTTTTGTTCTTCCGTTAATTTATTTGTTTCAAATTTATCTTTTATACCTAATCTTATATCATCCAGATCATCTAATACTTGATCTAGCTCTCTTTTTATCTCATTCCTTCCCCCTTCGCTAAACAACCTCATATCTACGCTTGCATCGACGTTAGAGCTTAGCTTGGTGGAGTATAGCTCTTTGCTTAGCTTGGAGCTATCTCTGTTTAATCTTCTAAGATCGTCTGAGTTATATAGAGCTTTATTGTTAGGATCAGATTGTAAAGAAGCAAGCTCATCTTTACTTAAAGAGCTTATATCTTTATCTCCTACTATAAGCTCTCCTTTTCCTATAGTAGCTAGACTTTTACTCATAGAGTAGGATAGGTTTCTATTATTAGAGTAGTTAATCGATGAAATTTTAGACTTAGGGTCGGTAGCACTCTCTTTAGATTGAGCGCTCTTGCTCTCTTTAGTTTGAGCACTCTCGCCCTCTTTACTTCCGCCTTCTCCTTGTTGCGGATCTTTAAGA
>CALKQT010000074.1 GCA_937990735.1 uncultured Campylobacter sp.
CATCCCGTTGGGAATTGAAACGCACTTCCTCATTTGTGAAAGGCTCAATACGCGGGTAGAATTCCATCCCGTTGGGAATTGAAACCAGAAGTTGCGGGAGAAATACGACAAATTGGATACTGTAGAATTCCATCCCGTTGGGAATTGAAACAATGAAAGGTAAACGATTAAAACGGAAGTAGATCATCGTAGAATTCCATCCCGTTGGGAATTGAAACTTCTACCGCTAGCTCAAATATGAGCCTGGAAAAGGTAGAATTCCATCCCGTTGGGAATTGAAACTTCTGCCACTGCATTTTATAGTGTCCCGTAGGAATGTGGAATAATTCTATTCTTTGGGAATTGAAACGCCTAAATGGGCTTATTGCACGATTTGCGTAGGCGGCAGAATTCATCTTGTTGAAATCAAAACGTATTTACGCGACACGCCTTTTGCGGCAGGAATGGGTAGAATTCTAATCTCGCTATAAAATTTAAAAAGATTAGTTGTGGCTGGGATAGGATACAGCAGGGGCACTTATGCGAAATTTCATTCGGTTTCAATTTGCCACCAAATATATTAAATTTATAGGTTACGAATGAAATTTTGGAGTTACTCACAAATTAAAATTTTAACGAACTGTATATTTGCCGCAATATAAATAAATTTAAATGCAACTCATTTAATAGCAATTCAAAATATTTATAAAAATGCACGCTATGAATCTTAAAAGCTAGGTTAAAGAAGGAATTCTGCATTAATTTTAATTAAATTTACACTACAAATTTAAGATCATGTACCAAAGTTAGAATTTAAAATTAAATTAGATGATACCAAAGAGGCAGAAAGATAGAAAAATTTTTATAAAGCAGAATTCGGTAGCATCCTCTGAAACTGCAAAACAAAGAATATCGGCGTGCTCGTCATAAAAAGGAAAAATCATCTAAATTTAATGGATACTACCGCTATCGCCACATAAAGCATAATAAATGCCTCCGCCAATTATTTTTTAAAATTTTTAAAAAATTTCTTCAAAAGCGC
This sequence comes from uncultured Campylobacter sp., assembly GCA_937990735.1. Lineage (GTDB taxonomy): Bacteria > Campylobacterota > Campylobacteria > Campylobacterales > Campylobacteraceae > Campylobacter_B. The sequence continues at coordinate 1,022 of CALKQT010000074.1, forward strand.
CTTATAAAAAATCGCGAATTTCGATTCTTTTTTCTCATAAATCACGCGAAAGACGCCCTGCAGATCCAGCTTTTCTTGCAAAGTAATGTTTTGCACTCTACTCTCCTATAAGTTTTTTTATCTTATGCAGCACAAACGCAGCGTCGTCGCTATCGAGCTCGCACAACATCTGGCATATCGCGGTCGCGGCCTGCGGCTTGGTCGTACCCAAGCGCCAATCCTGATACGTCCGCATCGACACGCCTAACCTCTGCGCCATCGCGGCGTGCGAGATCTTTTTGCCGTTGTTTTTGGCTTCGACGGCATTGTGCAAAATGTTGAATATATCGCTCGTTTCTAACATATGAAAATTATACAAATTTATTCGTTAATTATACATAAAATCGTATAAAATGAATAAAAATCGTGTTATTCATAAGTAAAAATAGCAAAACACTTCGTTTATCCGTGTGAATTATACAGAATACTGCATAAAATAAACATAAAATTTTATAAAATTTTGCATATTATGCCGTAAAGATGAACCGGCTTGCACAAACAGGCATCTTATAAAACGGCACATTAAATTTTAAACCGGGATAGAATGAAATTTTACATATCGAAGCTTTTGGGATTTGATTTTTTTGATCGGTTCTGGTAACAATTATAAACAAGATGGAATTTTACCCTATGTCGAGCCATATCTGCCGGTACAAAGAGCGTTTCAATTCCCAACGGGATGGAATTCTACAAATTTCTGGGTTCTCGTAGATGTTGCCGATGACTTGTTTCAATTCCCAACGGGATGGAATTCTACGACACCGCGGAGCTTCAATGTGCCTCGAAAAACAAAGGTTTCAATTCCCAACGGGATGGAATTCTACCAGGCTTTAGAGGACGGGGACGCCGTATCCGAAGACTGTTTCAATTCCCAACGGGATGGAATTCTACCCGTCTGTTTGAGCCAAGCATCGAAAAAGATATTCTGTTTCAATTCCCAACGGGATGGAATTCTACAATAGAGCAAAAGGAAGTGCAGGATGAAACTATAGTTTCAATTCCCAACGGGATGGAATTCTACCGAGCAACCGATCACAATTTTTAAGTGAAGCTGCAAAGTTTCAATTCCCAACGGGATGGAATTCTACCGATTCTTGGCGCAAATTCTTGCGTCAGCAGATATTGTTTCAATTCCCAACGGGATGGAATTCTACCCCGGGAAGCCTAGTGCTAGGGTCGTCAAACTTTCGTTTCAATTCCCAACGGGATGGAATTCTACGAGAAGCTCGCCACGTTTTAGGCTGTAATTGGACCGTTTCAATTCCCAACGGGATGGAATTCTACCTTCTTTGAATTTGCTTCTAAATACAACCGAAGTAGTTTCAATTCCCAACGGGATGGAATTCTACTCCGTCGGTTGTCGCTGATATGGCAGCGTTTAAGCCAGTTTCAATTCCCAACGGGATGGAATTCTACTTTGAAAACGCCAAGCTAGAGCAGATCGCGGAGCGCAGTTTCAATTCCCAACGGGATGGAATTCTACACGAACGGTATGTTAAAGAAATGTTGGCGTAAAAAGTTTCAATTCCCAACGGGATGGAATTCTACCGTCGGAAATGCGGGTATCGCCGTAACGAGAAAATTGTTTCAATTCCCAACGGGATGGAATTCCGCTAAAGATTTTAAATGAAAAGCTGTAAAATTCAATGCCTTTCTATTATTGGGAAATAATCCATAATGAGGCAATTCCTGGCAAGTAAATCCTCCCTAGCAATTCTTAGAGAGTAATCTTCATTGGCAAGATTCAACCCTTTTTCTTATCCTTCTTGTTCTTGCGAGAGGGGCTTTCCAGCTTGCGCCAAGCCTCGCTTTTTTGGCTATCCTCCATTAGCACTATCTCCCTGGCGCCGTTTCGCACGAGGTTTGGATCCACTGCAAGCTCCTTCGCGTCGATCTTTTCGGGATAGTCTATGCGTGAGAGGATGCAGCGAAAGGCGTTTAGTCGCGCGATCTTTTTGTCGTTGCTATCAAGGATCGTCCACGGCGCAAACTCGGTATTTGAAGCTAGCAGCATCGAGTATTTTGCGAGTGTGTATTGATTCCACAGCTCCTGCGATCTCGCATCTACTGGCGAGAGTTTGTATTGCTTAAGCGGGTCGGTACGGCGCGATTCGAAGCGCCTTTTTTGCTCCTCTTTGGAGACCGAAAAGTAAAATTTAAACAAAATTATCCCCGCACTTACCAAAAGCTCCTCAAATTTAGGCACTTGACGTAGGAAATCTTTATGTTCGGCGTGGGTGCAAAAGCCCATCACTGGCTCGACCATCGCGCGGTTGTACCAGCTGCGATCAAAAATCGCGATCTCGCCGCCGCTTGGTAGGTGCGCGACGTAGCGCTGGAAGTACCACTGCGTCTTTTCGACGTTACTCGGCTTTTCGAGCGCTACGATACGGCATCCGCGTGGGTTTAGATGCTCGGTTAAACGTTTGATCGTGCCACCTTTGCCCGCCGCGTCGCGCCCCTCCATCAAAATCAAAATTTTTAAGCCTTTTTCTTTTACGAATTTTTGCAGCTTCAAAAGCTCGATCTGGTATCTTTCAAGCAGGGTTTCGTAGTCTTTGAACGAGATTTTTTCGTACTTTGAGCTTTTAAATTCTATCTCTTTCAGCGCTATTTCGCCTGTTTCGGTTTTGATCTCTTTGCTCATATCGCCTCCTAAAAATTTTAAGGAATTTTACAAAAAAGTTCTTTATATTACACTATAAATTCATACTTATTACGTTAGAATGTAGGAAAAAATTTCAAAGGATAAAATTTGATCAGATCACTTATTTTGGCAGCGTTTTTTCTCTTAGGTTTGGGCGCCGAGCCCCTGAAACCCTCCGATGCGTTCAAGCTTAACGTGGCGGCGCAAAGCGATAGCGTAACACTAAGCTTTGATATCGCGGACGGGGTCTATCTCTATCAAAACGAGATAAAAATTTTCATCGGCGGCGCGGAGGTAACGAATTTAATAAATCTGCCCGCCGCGACCGAATACAAGGATTATAAAATTTACGAGGGCAAATTTAGCATCGCCGTGCCTTTAGGCCTCGTGCTTGCAAATGCCGCAGATAGCGATGATTTCGTGCTTAACGGCGATTTTTTGGGCTGCACGAAATCGGGCTTTTGCTACCAGCCGCAGCAGTTCGGTTTCAGCTTCAAGCGCGTGGTGGAGGGCTATCAGATCAGCAAAATTTCAAACTCCGAGTTGAAAAGATACCGAAACGCCGCAAATTCCGCGCAGATTTCTGCCGCAGACAGCGCGCAGAGCGGGGCTGTAAATTTTAAAAGCAATACCGTAGCTTCGGGCACAGAGGCAAATTCCTTGGCAAACTCGCATGCGGCGGGAAATTCCGCGGCAAGCTCGGCGGAAAACGCTGCTGTAAATTCCCATCAAACTTCCGCGCACAAAAACCCACGCGACGCAAATTCCATCTCCGAACAGGATAAAATTTTAAACGTTCTTGGCGGCAAGAGCTTCATCGCGGCGATCGCGCTGTTTTTCGGCTACGGCGTGCTGCTCTCGCTAAGCCCTTGCGTCTATCCGCTCATCCCGATCCTCTCGTCGATCATCGTGGCGAAAACTTCCTCGAAGCCGAGCGCAAAAAAAAGCCTCGCCGTAAGCCTCGCGTATATTTTCGGGATGGCGAGCTCGTATGCGATTTTAGGAGCTTTCGTGGCGGTTTTCGGACAAAATTTACAGGGCCTGCTGCAAACTCCTCCCGCGCTGATCCTAACCTCGCTCATATTCGCCGCACTCGCGTTTTCTATGTTTGGATTTTACGAGATTCGCTTGCCTGCGCGCTTTCAAAGCTTCTTAAATAGCAAAAGCGAAAATGCTGGCGGCCTGATCGGAGTTTTTTCGATGGGGCTTATCTCGGCGCTCGTCGTATCGCCGTGCATCTCCGCTCCGCTTGCCGGCGCGCTCGTTTATATCGCAGGCAGCGGCGACGTCTTGCTGGGTGCGGCGGCTCTTTTTGCGCTGGGGCTCGGAAGCGGCGCGCTACTGCTTGTGGTGGGGCTTGGCGGCGCGCTACCGAGGCCCGGAGCTTGGATGGAGGCGGTGCCTAAAATTTTCGGCTTTTTGCTGCTTTTTACGGCGGTGTGGATATCGCGTACGCTTATCGGCGAAAATTTAAGCTTGCTGATTTACGCAGTTTTAGGTGCGATCTTCGCAGGATTTTTAGGGTTGTTTGACGGCGGCGCGGGCGGGATCAAGCGTGCTTTGGCTCTTGTGATCGCGCTATATTCGGCGCTGCTGCTCGCGGGCTTTGCCAGCGGTGCGAAAGATTTTTCCAGGCCGCTTGGCAATCTAATCCCGCAAAGCACGAGATATTCCAGTGGCGGCTTGGGAGGCGAGAGCTTGCAAGCGGGCGAAATTTCTCGCGCTAAAAATTTAAGCGGCGCGCATTTTTCATTTATGCGCGATCTGGCGCAGCTGCGTGGCGAAATAGAAAATTCCAAAAAGCCCGTGATAGTGGACTTTTGGGCTAGCTGGTGTAAAAATTGCGAGCAGAGCGAGCGAGCGTTCGCAGATCCCGCTCTTGCTGGCGCTCTTGATAAATTTAGCCTCTTAAAGATCGATCTTAGCGAAGATAGCGAGCAAAACAGAGCGATAAAAGCTCATTTTAACGTATTCGGCCCGCCTACGATTCTGTTTTTTAAAGAGGGCGCCGAGATTGCGAGCCTGCGCCAGATCGGTAGCGTAAATTCCGAAAAGCTGGCTGAGATTTTAAGCGAAATTTAGTGAAATTTAGATAGATTTCAAACAAAATTTAGTTTTAAGGATTGCGCGATGATAAGCAAAAATAGGGCTACGAAAGAGACCAAAATCGAGCTGGAGCTGGAGCTTTACGGGCGTGGCTCGGCGCAGATACAAACGGACATCGGCTTTTTCGATCATATGCTTAGCGCGTTTGCCAAGCACGCGTGGATCGATCTGAACTTGCGCTGCGAGGGCGATTTGCAGGTCGATTTTCACCACAGCGTCGAGGACTGCGGCATCGTGCTGGGAAGCGCGATCAAAGAGGCGATCTATCCCGCGCAAAACATCGAGCGATTCGGCGATAGCGTCGTCGTGATGGATGAGGCAGCGGTTTCTGCGGCGCTTGATTTTTCCAACCGCGCGTTTTTGGTATTTGATTGCCCGAGCCTAAAGCGCGGCAAGATCGGTGAATTCGACGCCGAGCTCGTGGAGGAATTTTTCCGCGCTTTGGCTTTCAACGCAAATTTGACGCTACATATAAGCCAGATTCGCGGCGAAAATCTGCATCACGTAGCAGAAGCCGCGTTTAAGGCGTTTGCCGTCGCATTTCGTCGCGCGATAAGTATCAACGAGCGCGCCGGCGTGCCTAGCACGAAGGGCGTTTTATAGCGGTAGAGGGGCATTAAATTAAAAACGGAAGCTAAATTTAATAAATTTGGCAATTCGCAGTTTTGTAATTTTATCGGCGTTTGAAATTTTACTCTCGCCACTGCTTGAAATTTGCAAAATTTCGCTTTTGCTCGGGCGAGGATCGCCGCTTTATTAAGATCGCTTGCTCTAGGCGCATTTGCGCTTGCGCTCTTGCTTGACGGGCGCGTAAATTTAATCGGCGCGCTAAATGCCGCTTTGTACATTAAAATTTAAAGGTAAAAAATGAATATTTTCGGATCGCTTATGGAGATTTTAAATGTGCTGTTTTTGATCTGCTTTGTTTGGCTCATAGTGTGTTTGATTAAATTTATCAGATCAAAAAACGAACCGGAGCGCCATAAAAGAGATAAAAAATTTCTAATTATTTCGGTGGTTGTGTTTGCATGCGCTTTTGCTCCACTCATATATTCTCAGTGGCTATTCGATCCTTTTTCTATACTTATCTTGGTTTTTACCGGGCTACCGGTAATTTCGTTCATTTGGCTAATTGTAAGTTTAGTAAAATTTATTAGATCTGCTAAAAGCACGGCTGAGCGCCGTAGGAGAATTAGAAATTTGCTGATTCTCTCTGCATTTTCGTTCATAACTTTTTTAGCTGTCCTAATGGGCTTTTTATGGCTGCTTAACAGCGCGCTTGCGCATATGTGAGGTACAAATGAGCAATGAAATTTTTCAAAAAACGATTGCCGTAATATTTACGGCGTGGGCGATCAGCGTTTGCGCGCTAGTCGCAGCGGCGCTATATCTTCAGAGTAAATGCTCGATCATCTCCTATATCGCAAACGGAAACTAAGATGAAGCGTGCAATTATCGCCATTTTTCTGGTGTTTATCTTGGCGGCTTTTGATTTTGCGTTTTACCGCCTCGTCGTGAAGCGATACGTCAATCAAAGCAGCGCCGAGATGCAGGCCAAATCGATCGAGCTGCATAAATTTCTGCCGTTTGATGAGGGTTCGCAGATCGTGCGTGTTAGCTCTAGCTTAAAACTTAGCGGCGATCTGCCGATAATCGACGGCGCAGCGGCTTTGTATCCCGTCTTTTCGGCATTCGTCGCGGCGAACTATCCGAAGGAAAGCGTGGAATTTGACGGGCAAAATTTCACGAGTGTTAGCAAGCTTAAATTTAGCAATACCCGCGGCGCGTACAAGGCCATAAGCGACGGCGAGGTGGATCTCATTTTCGTCGCCGCCCCTTCGAAGCAGCAGCTAGCTTATGCGCAGGAAAAGGGCGCGCGCTTGCGCTTCGTGCCGATCGGGCTGGAGGCGTTCGTCTTTATCGTAAATGCGAATAATAAAATTTCAAGCTTAACCGTGGATCAAGTGCGAGGGATCTATTCTGGGGAGTTTGACGACTGGTCGCAGCTAGGCGGCGAGCACATGCGAATAGATGCCGTGCAGCGAAACGCAGGCAGTGGCAGCCAGAGCGCGTTTTTAAAATTTATGGGCGAGACGCAGCCTAAGCGCAAGATCACGGGCTTTTTCGGTAGCGCGATCGGCTTTTCGTTTCGCTACTACGTCGAGGGGATCGTGCAAAACGGCGGCGTGAAGATGCTTAGCCTAAACGGCGCGTATCCGAATAAAGAAAATATCGTTAGCCGCAAATACCCGCTCGTAGCCGAAATTTACGCGGTTTACGATGAAAACAACAAAAACGAAAATATCCGCATCTTGATAGATTGGATCCTTTCGCCGCAGGGGCAAAGCATCATCGAAAATAGCGGCTACGTGCCGATTAAGGGCTAAAATCGCGGCTTAAATTTATACGGCGTTTGCCAAAAATTCAGCCAAATTTCGTTAAAATCACAAAATTTCAAAAAACGGAAAACGAAGTGATAAAGATCATATTTTTAGACGTAGATGGCTGCCTTAGTGACGGCGGATTGTATCATTCAAACGGCGGCGAAGAGATGAAGAAATTTAACGTAAAAGACGGGTTTGGCATCCAGGAGTGGCAGCGGCTGGGGCTAAAGGTCGCGATCATCACCGGCAAAAGCTCGCAAATCGTCGCAAATCGTGCGCGAGAGCTAAAGATCGATACGCTCTTTCAAGGCGAAAAAGACAAACTCTCAAGAGCGGAGCAAATTTTAAAAAATTTTAACCTAAGCTTCGATGAGGCCGCTGCGATCGGCGATGATATAAATGATGCGAAGCTTTTAAATGCGGTCGCGATCAGCTTCAAGCCTGCCGATGCGCTAAGCTCGCTAAAAGCGGATGTCGTGCTAAGCAAAAACGGCGGCTGCGGTGCGGTGCGCGAGATGATCGAAATGCTCGTCGATAAAAATGGCATGCGCGAAGAGTGGAATAGCAAATGGATGTAGTTTCGCAAGCGCGCGCAAGGGGCAAAATTCTGCGTAGATCAAAAGGAGCCGAGCGATGGTGATAAAAATTTTCTACGTCGCGATTGCGATCTTTTGCGTCGCGATGGTGTTTCTAAGCGTGCAGACGCCATATTTTAGCGATATGTTTAGGCAGGATCTAAGCATTGCGAATATGGAGATGAAAAAGATCGTCGATTATCAGATCGGCGAGCGCGTGGATGCTAAATTTACCGCTGAGAGCGGCACGCGCTATAAGGATCGCGACGAGTTTGTAAATTTTAAAGCCGAGGAGATTGGCGCGGATCTAAATCACACTTTGGTTTCAAAGACCGCGACGCGCGCAGGCGAGCTGATAAAATTTAACGGCGACGCGCATTATGTAAATAGCAGAGGCTTTGATTACACTGCGCAAGAGATCATCTACGATACGAGCAGCAAGATCGTCCGCTCCGACGTGCCGTACGTGCTTCGCCAAGGCGGCGACCGCATCATGGGCGCAAGCATCAGCTACGATACTAAAACCAAACAAACAAACTCAAAAGGAATCCACGCATGGTATTTAATAAAAGATCAAAACTCTACAAACTAATACTTTCAGCCGCGCTAATTGCGGGCTTTGGCGCGTCAGCTCTCAGCGCCGCGCAGGAGCAGGTCGAGGTTACGGCGGATAATTTTTTCGCCGACGAGATCAAGCAGATCAGCGTCCTAACCGGCAATGTCCGCATCAAAAAGGGCGCTTACGATACGCTAAATTCCGACAAAGTGACGATTTACTTTGACGCCAAGCGCCAGCCTACCAAATACGTCGCGACGGGAAACGCAAATTTTAAAATTTTACTCAATCAGAAGCATTATGACGGCAAGGGCGGCGTACTGACCTACGATCCGACTATCGAGGCCTACACGCTTGAAAACAACGCCTATCTGCACGAAGCCGAGACCAAAAAGGAGGTTTACGGCGATAAGATCATCGTAAATCGCCAAAAGGGCACCTACGAAGTAAAAAGCGGCGGCGGCGAGAAAAAGCCCGTGCGTCTGATCTTTCAGGTCGAAGATCAAAACAAATGATCTATCCTAGCAGCGCGCAGTTTATCACCTCCGCCGCAAATATCGGGGGTGCGCCCGAGTTTGCGATGAGCGAAGTAGCGTTTTTGGGGCGTTCCAACGTCGGCAAAAGCAGCCTGATAAATGCGCTTACCGGGCGTAAAAACCTAGCCAAATCAAGCTCGACGCCGGGTAAAACGCAGCTGATAAATTTTTTTGAGGTTAAATTTAAACAAAAGCTTGCCGCAGACTCGGACGGCTCGCAAAATGAAACGTCGCAAGATTTGGCAAGCAAAGAGCCTTTAAGCTCGGCTGCGAATTGCGCGCGAGATTTTGTAGATGCTGCGACGTCTGAGCGAAATTTCAAGCAGGACTCTATTTTAAATTTAAAAAGCGTTTCGGCGGATTTTAGATCGGATCGCCAGACGGATCTTGCGGCAGGTTTTGCGCCGAATTCCGCGCAAAGTTCTGAATTAAATTTTACGGGCATATCCGCGCTAAATTTAGCGAGCAACCCCGCTTTTTCTGATCTTGCGAGCTTGGGGGAAAATATCTCTTTGATCTTCGTGGATCTGCCCGGGTTCGGGTACGCTAAGGTCTCTAAAAAACTGCATTATATCTGGCAGAAAAATCTCGACGAGTTCATCAAGGAGCGTCTAAATATCAAGCTTTTCGTCCATCTCATCGACGCGAGGCAGTTTGATCTTGAAATAGATAAAAATTTACAAAACTATCTTTCTAGTTTTCTGCGCGGCGATCAAAGGGTCGTGAGGCTCTATACCAAAGCCGACAAGCTCAATCAAAGCGAGCGCGCAAAGCTTTTGAAGCACGATCCGCAGGCGGTTTTGGTTTCTATGCTAAAGGGCAGCGGGCTTGCAAAAGCGCGCGAGATCATCGTGCGCGGGGCGTTTGGACTATGAAATTTCTAAATTTAAATACGCAAAATTTCGCGGCGCAGAATTTCAAAATAATTAAATTTAGCGGATATAAAATGCACCGCGAAAATTGCGCGAAGATTAGGGAAAATTTTAGATGATACGGCTAAAAAAAGCGCGCCTTTGCGACATTTCTCGTATGCAGGAGCTCGTAAAAGAGGAGGTGCAAAACGGCGTGATCTTGCCTCTTGAAAGCGATGAGATAGCTGCCAATATCCGCTCATACGTGCTGGCGTTCGGCTGCGATTCTAAGGCGGATACGAGTTTTGATTGCAAGGAAAATTTGAGTTTCGATTCTAAAGAAAATTTCGACTTAAATTTAGCCAGGAATTCCGATTTAAATTTAGCGCGCAATGCCGATTTAAATTTAATCCAAAGCTCCGCCGAAAATTTTGCCGAAATTACTTCTGAAAATTCCGCCGAAAATGCCGCGGGCAATTTTGCGCCGCAACTAGCTACGTCTCAAAATAGCGCGCCACGAAATAGCGCAGCGCAAGTCGTATACGGAGCAGGCTGCGCGCAAGCGGGCAAAGAGCAAATTTTACGGAGCGGATATTCGCAAAGCGCGGGCGTTTTTCAGAATAATCTTTCGCGGCTTTGCGAATCGCAGTCTGCAAAAGATGCGGAAATTTTGGCGGGCTTTGCTTCGCTTAAAATTTTTAACGCCGATCTTGCCGAGGTGCGCTCGCTCATCGTCGCTACGCAGTTTCGCAGGCGCGGCATTGCCAGAGCTATCGTAAACGAGCTGCTCAGCGAAGCGAAATTTTACGGGCTGAAAAGCGTATTTACGCTCACCTATCAAAAAGAATTTTTTGAACGCCTCGGTTTTATCGAAATCCCAAAGGACGAGCTGCCCGCGCAAAAAATTTGGGCTGATTGTATTAAATGTAAAAAGTTTCCGGTATGCAACGAAATCGCACTTATCTATACCTTATAGCGGACACGCTTTTTAGCGCGGGGGTTCTTTTCTACCTGCTTCTAAGTGCGGTGTATAGGGGGCTGCCGCCGCTGATCGGATTTTTTTTCACGGCGATGGTGGTGCAAAAATATGAAAACGACGTGAAATTTAAAAAGTTCGGCTTTACCTGGTTTTTCTCTATTTTTTATCTATTTTGCGCCGAGCAGATCCACGGATTTAACCTATTTAGCGTGGCTATCGCGTATTGTATATTTTATTTCGTGGTCTATGAAAACTCATTTAAATATATTAAATTTAGAAATTTTTTGATCTGTTTTTACGTGATGATCAGCTATGTTTTGGTCTTTGTGGTGAGCAACGCGATCTCGGCGATTAAAAAGAGCGAGTATCTGCCTCTAAGCGGCGAGTATTTAAATTATATCGTGATCGAAATTTTACTCGCTTTGCTCTTTTTTAAGGGGCGATTGGTATGAGGCTGAAGTTTGTATTTGCTTTCGTGATACTATTTTTTAGCATGCTTTTGGTGAGAATCTATTATCTTTCGATCAAATCGAACGAATTCTACGAGCAGGTCGCTAAAAATAACGTCATCTCCACCGAGTACATCCCGCCGGTGCGCGGTCAAATTTTAGATGCCAAAGGCCGCCCGCTCGCGATAAATAATCTCGGCTTTTCTCTATCGATCGCGCCGCATCTAAAAGACGCCGCGCTGCAAAGCGAGCTAAATAACATCTCGCGCTACTTCAAAGATCTCAACATCACCGCGATGAGCAAGAGCTACAAGGACGCGAATTCCGCTTACAACCAAGACTTTATCGAAGTCGTGCCGTTTTTGGACTACAACGCCACGATAGAGCATTTTGCAAGCCTAAGCCTGCACGAAAATATTAAAATTTCGCCCGCTTCGCAGCGCTTCTACCCTTACGGCGCGCTGGCTTCGCACATCATCGGCTACGTGGGCCGCGCCAATAAAAAAGATATCCAAAGCAACCCCCTAAGCGCGCTTACCGGATACAACGGCAGAAGCGGCGTCGAGGGGTATTATAACGAGCTTTTGCAGGGCAGCAAGGGCGAGCGCAAGACGAAGGTTACGGCGCTAAATCAGGTCGTAGAGGAGATCTCTATGCAGGAGCCCAGCAGCAGTGAAATCTCCCTTACCATCGATCTTGAGCTGCAAAAATACCTCGAGGAAATTTTTAAAGACAAGGATGGCGTAGCGATCGTGATGGATCTGCGCGACGGCGCTATCATCGCGGCGGGCAGCTTCCCCGAGTACGATCTAAACACCTTCGTGGGCGGAATTTCACAGGCGCAGTGGGATGAGCTGATAAAAGATCCGCGTCATCCTTTTACGAATAAGCTCGTAAACGGCCTCTATCCGCCCGGTTCGGTCATTAAGATGGCTGTGGGGATGAGCTTTTTAAACAGCGGCAAGATCAATGAAAACTGGAGCGTGTTTTGCAGCGGCGCGATAGAGCTTGGAGGGCGTAAATTTCGCTGCTGGAAGAGCTGGGGTCACGGCCGCGTGAGCTTAGTAGAAGCGATTAAAGGTAGCTGCGACGTATATTTTTACGAAGGCTCGCTGCTGGTAGGGATCGACTATATGTCCGCGTATCTGCAACGTCTGGGTTTCGGTAGTAAAACAGGTGTCGATCTGCCTAATGAGTTTGTAGGCACGATGCCTAATAAGGCCTGGAAAATGCAGAAATTTAAGCGCGCGTGGTATCAGGGTGAGACGGTCAATGCCTCGATCGGCCAGGGCGACGTGCTCGTCACCCCTATGCAAGTGGCTAAAAACACCGCGCAGATCGCCGCGGGCAAGGCTATTACGCCGCATTTTTTAAAAAGCATCGACGGCAAGCCGGTGGAATTTACCCCTACCGAGCTTTTCACGCCGAAAGAAAAGGCGCAGCTGCCCCTCGTGCGACGCGGAATGTATGAGGTCGGCAACAACCCCGACGGAGGCACCGCCTACAAGCTCATCCATACCGCAGTAGTGCCTCTAGCGGTCAAGACCGGCACCGCACAGGTCGTAGGCATCTCGCAGACCGCCAAAAAGCGAATGAAAGAGGCCGATATGGACTACTTCCACCGCTCGCACGCTTGGATGACGAGCTTTGGGCCGTACGATAAGCCGCAATACGCCGTAACCGTGCTCGTAGAACACGGCGGAGGCGGCGGAAGCGCGGCAGGTCCAGTAATAATGCAGATCTACGAAAAACTCGTCCAGATGGGCTACATCGACGCTAACGCAACGACTAGCAAAGACAGCGCAAAGAAAACGAAGTAGGATGGAATTTTAAAATTATAAAATTTTAGAATTCTACTTGTCCTTCGCGGGCTTTAAATTTTAAAATTTAGCTTGGAGCATCGATGTATAATTTTAAAATTTTATAAAACTTGGAGGAGATAGAATTTTATCTCGCCTTTGCCTGCGCTAAATTTTAGAATTTAGCGCAGTGCGGAGACTTTTAAATTTAGAATTTTACCCGTCCTTCGCAGATTTTAAATTTTAAAATTTAGAGTAGCAAAAGACCTTAAAATTGAGTAGATCAAAGCAGTTTTAAATTTTAAATACATTATATATTAGCGCATAGGCGGATATAAATATATCGTAGTATAATCGAGAATTAAATTTTAAGGAGTAGGAAATGGCGTTTGTAGCGGAGCATATTTCTAAAGAGGACTTGGAGAAATATGATATTATAAATCGTGTAGATCAGTGCTTGGCAAAATATCATTATGATCCACAGGAGCCTAATGAAATAAAGTGGTTAGACTGGGTAATCGACAGGCAAAGAGATATTTGGCTTATCTTTGTTTGTAGCCCGCATCTGCCTGATCCAAGAGACGGATATACCGGAGAGGAGATTTGGCTGCTTTATTATAAAGGTAGAGAAATCGAGCTTGATATAAGGCGAATTTATGATGAGACTACGAGTAAATATTTCACGGAAAATCCATTTAAAATCAAATATAAATTCCAAAGCGTAAATTCTGACATTGGAGATATTTCAATGGATGAAATTTATGAAATTTTAAATGAAGCATTATTGGAATACGGAGATGATGGCATCGATGGTAGAAAATTTCTGCCAAAGGAACACGAAGTCGTAACTTTTCTGCACGATTAAAATTTAAAGAACCTATGAGCTGCACCAAAATACCTCTGATATTTCACTATCAAATTTAAATTTTCTACTGCACTATAAAACGCCCCACTCTTTTTTATATTCGTTTATTATCTCATCGGATGTTTTTTCTCCCTTATCGACCTTGATAAGATCGATTATATCTTGCTCGTTTGCAAACATACCCTCTATCGCGTGGTTACAGATGATAGATCTGTTTTGCTCGTATTGTTCTGCGCTCAGCTCGTCTTTATATTTTTCAAGTATAGCCAAACTCTTTTCTAAACTATAAACTTCCGGATATTTTTGCATGCTCTATCCCCTAGCAATATAAAATTTTATCAGCTGCGGCGTCCTATTAAAAAACAAAGCTCAAGCAGGCGCACTGTTTGCTACGAATAGCTTGCAAGTAGCCCGCACTTCGCCGCAGCTAAAGCAGATAACTATTAGATGACGGGAAATTTTACCGCAAGTAGTTCACAAATAAATTTAACAAAGCCCTCATCAAGCAAAAAACGAAGGTAAAAGCCGTCAAATAAAACTGCTACTCTCTTACGATGAAAGCTCCAGTAAACTTGCCATTATGCGCGAAATCTCTCGCCTCATCCTCACTCTTAAATCCACTTAAAAAGACGCGATAAATCGGCGCGCCATCTATGCTAAATTCTTTGATGATCGCAGGATATCCCGCTGTGCCGTGGTAATCGCGCTGATAAATTTGTGCGCCACTTCTGTTTCTAAACGCACCGATTTGCACCATAAAATTTCCGCCGACGATGGTTGCTTTCGGCGAGCCTTTAGCAATAGTGCGCCCATAAAAACCCACTACTTCGAGCTTTACAGGCGCCGTACCTTTGGCAAATACGCCTACTAAATTGGCAGCTGTTTTGCTAAGATCGATGATGCGACCATCCACGAATGGGCCGCGATCGTTGATGCGCACGGTTGCAGTAGCGCCGGTGTCGCGATTCGTGACCTTTACCATAGTATTCATTGGATAGGTTTTGTGCGCGGCGGTCATGCCATTCATATCGTAAATTTCGCCGTTTGAGGTGTATTTACCATGAAAATTCGGCCCATACCAGCTGGCGATGCCGATTTGAGTGTCACCGACGCTTACTTGCTCTGGATAGTAGGTTTTGCCGTTGATTTTATAAGGGCGCATGGTGGCAGGAGAGTTTTTGCCGATCTTGCCCGCACCGCCCGCAGACGATCTAGACGACGGTGCGGTGCGAAACGAACAACCGGCAAGAATCAGCGCAAAAAGCGCACTAAAAAGAGCGATTTTCTGGTACGACACCTGCGATCCGATCTTATTTGTTGAATTTTATATTATTTAGCGCTATTTCGTTTTTGTCTTTGAGGCTAAGCTCGTTCGCCAAACCTGCTAACACGCGTCCTGGCTTGCACTGTTTCAGACGTGGTTCATACGCTTGAAACGCGCCTTGATTTACGACAAATTCTGCATATTTGCTTTGTGGGATATAAAAAAAGTACTTGCCGTTAAGCGGCGAAATTCCGTTTTTAATATGCGCGTTGTAATCCTGCATTTGTGACGGCGAAATTCCGATCTGTTTTGCAACCGCGCTTAGCTTTGTGCCCGGAGCTACTGCGATACGCTTTAGCCCCCACGGCTCGCTTTCAAAAAGCAGAATTTTACGCATATTTTCATTTTGAGCAATGTAAGCGTATTTAATAATGCGCTTGATAAAATTCTTAGTCTCATTAGGAAGTGCAGGACTTTTTAGCAAGCGATCCAGATCATCGCTGCCAGTAGCTGCAATCGCATTTTTAAGCTTTTGATCGCCACAATTATACGCCATTAGTGCTAAATACCACTTGCCAAAATTTTGCTTCAGATGCAAAATATACGAAAACGCAGCATCCGTAGAGGCTGCGGGATCGCGACGCTCATCTACGGCGCTGTCTACTCTAAGACCGAAATTTTTCGCAGTTGCCGGCATCAGCTGCCACATACCACCTGCGCTAGCGCCTGATGTGACCGTATTTTTAAGATGAGATTCTACCATTGCCAAATACAATAAGAACTCCGGAGCTTCAATGTTATCGACCTCGGATTTGACTAAGTAGGCATTGTGCGACTGCGAAGTCACGATATGCTTAAACTGCTTGCGATCGCTTGCATTGATCGCACGGAATATGCCCGCGACTACGTTTTTGCTCGATTCGTTATTTTCGATGCCGAATTGATTTAAAATATAGTCGTGATTTGCGCGCATCAGACCGGGCTGGCTCGCAAACGCTTCGCCCACTAAAAGTAGGGCTAGCAGTATAAATTTTATGGCTTTCATATCTCTCCTTTGATTTTATCGCCAAAAAGCCTACAGGCGTTTTGAGTCGTTATTGCTTCGACCTCTTCTACGCTTAGGCTTAAAATTTCCGCGACTTTTTCTACCACGAGTCTCGTAAATGCAGGCTCGTTGCGCTCGCCGCGATGCGGATGCGGGGTTAGATATGGTGCATCCGTCTCGATTAAGAGGCGCTCTTGCGGAATTTGCGGTAAGATCTCAGCTAAGTTTTTTGCATTTTTGAATGTCAAAACTCCGCCGATACCGAAGTAAAATCCGTATTCGCTAAGACCTAGCAAAAGCTTGCTGGCATTGAAGCAGTGTAAAACACCGCCGCATAAATCGCCGGCGCGATCTTTTAGAATTCCAAAGCTATCTTCGTTTGCTTCTCGGATATGGACTATAAGTGGTTTTTGAAGTTGTGTTGCTAGATCGATTTGTGAGATGAAGGCGTCTTTTTGGCGGGAGATTTCTAAGGCTTTGGTTTCCTTGTTCTCTTGCTGCTTAAGTCTGAAATAATCAAGACCGCATTCGCCAACGCCCACGCATTTGGGATCGTCAGCATACCGCTTCAGCACCTCCATATCGAAAGAATCTATCTCGTATGGATGCACCCCTACGGCAAAATACACATTATTCCGCGCGTGCGAAATTTTACATGCCTTATCTAGGTCTGCTACATCGGCACCGGGAATGATGATGCTGTGCACGCCTGCAATCGTGGCGCGCTCAATCACCGCGTCTAAATCGGTATCGAAACTAGCATCGTCTAAATGGCAATGTGTATCTATAATCATAAAACTCACTTGATAAAATTTTTCGAAGCGGATTTTACGTCGTTTTGCAAAATCACACTTAAATTTAAATTAAACGCGGTATTGTAGCGAAAAATTTCAGATTTAAACTTAAGCTTAAAATTCCTTCAGCTTTGCCTTAGTTTTTTAGCGAATTCCAGGGCTTCCGCAGTAATCGTCTCGCCACTTATCATACGAGCTAACTCTGTTATTTTCTCATTTTCGCTTAATAATCTTACGCTAGATTTGCCGTTCGTTTTACTTACTAAAAAGTGTGACGCAGCCTTGGAGCTAAGCTGCGGCTGGTGCGAGATCGCAAAAATTTGATAAAATTTTGAAATTTTTACCAGCACGTTAGCGATACTCATCGCCTCTTTTCCGCTTAAATTTGAATCAATCTCGTCTAAGATCAAAATTCCCTCGCCATTATTTGTAAGCTCCAAGCTTGCCGCGATGAAAGCAAGGCGCAGGCGGTTCGTTTCGCCTGAGCTTAAATTTTTAAATTCCGTCTTGCACAAGCTGACGCAAATTTCGTCTGTGCCGCACTCACTAAGAACCGCGGACTTAAAACTAAGCTCCACTCCGTCCATATAAAGCTGCTTTAGATAGGAATTTATCAGATCCTCGAGCCGTTTTTTAGCGCCCTTGCGGACCTCGCTGATTTTTTCGGCAAGGGTAGCGGTGCTTTCGCTAAGGCGTTTAAATTCCGCTTGTAGCTTGGTTTTTTCAAAGCTTAACTGCTCGTAATGCTCAAGCTCTTTCTTGCGCGCTTCAAGCGTAGCTAAAGCCTCTTCTACGCTTCCGTAGCGCCTATTTAGCGCGCTAAGAGCTTCGATACGATCTAAAATTTTCTCTATGTCGATGTTTTCTAGCTCGTCTAAATTTAAACTTTCCTGCTTTAGCCGTAGTTCATTCATCGCATCCTCGAAAAACGCACTATCCAGTCCGCTAAGACTTAGCGCTTCAATGACGCTGCGCTCCAGCTCAAAAACGCCCTGCGCCCTAGCCCAAAGTTCCTCGATCTTATCTTTTTTACTAAGCTTTTTTTTGATCTGCAAAAGCTCCTCATATTCGCCGATCTTAGGCGATACGCGCTCGATTTTTTCAATCTCGAAGCGAGCGAATTCCTTTAACTCCTCGATCTTGCGCTCTTGATCCAAAATTTCATCCAGCTGCTTTTTTGTGCGGCTAAATTCCACAAAAGCGCTTTGAAGCTCCGATAGGCTTTGCGCATGCACCGCATCTTTTTTCGCGGCGATAAAATCAAGTAATTTTAGCAAGCTGTCGCTACTCATTTCGCCGGCGTTTTTCGCGCCTAAAAATTTCACGTATTCGCCGGCGATCGTGCTCAGATTTTTTTTCGAGACCGATTGGGAATTTATAAAGTATCGCAAGCTGCGCTCTTTTAGGACGCGAAAAATATTTGGCGTATCGTTTATCAAGCCGAAATTTTCCATATCAAATTGATGCTCTACGTCCGCTTCTATGAGCTCAGCCTCGCATTCTTTAAGCCCGAACACCGCTAAAATAGCGCCTATTAATACCGATTTACCCGCGCCGCTGATGCCTGTAAATACGCTAAGTCCAGGGCCAAAACTAAGCTCGCTCTCGCAAAAACCTAGATTATTTTTAATATAAATTCTTTCTAGCATCCGCCGTGCCCCCATCTGAGTTTGGCTTTTAAAACGTCGAAATAATCGTAGCTTCTGCGTTTTATTAAATTTACCTTGGCGTGTGAAATTTTAACGCTTACGCTGTGAAATTCCGCCATATCAAAAACGTCTTGTCCGTCGATGACGACGCTAACTTCGGAGCTTCCGGCGTTTTTGAAACTCACGAGATACTCTTTTGGCAGGATCAAAGACCGCTGCGTCAGGCTGTGTGAGCAGATTGGCGTGACGCAAAACACGTCGCACAGCGGATAGACGATAGATCCGTTCGCGCTCATATTATACGCAGTCGAGCCCACGGCGGAGCTTACGATCACGCCGTCGCCGTAGTAGGTGTTGAAATATTTTCTATTTAAAAACGCGTCGATCTTCGCCATCGAGGAGATATGGCTGCGGGTGATTACGACGTCGTTAAATGCGGTCTTACGGACGATTTTATCGCCGCCGTTTTCCAGTATCACTTCGAGTAAAAACGGGCGCTCGATCTCGTATTCGCCGCGCAAAAATTCCTTTAAAAATTTTGCGAATTCGCTAGGCTGCACGTCCGTTAAAAACCCGAGAGTGCCTGCGTTGATACCCAAAATAAAGGCGTTTTTGTCGCTTAGCAGCCTCGCAAGCCCGATAAGCGTGCCGTCGCCGCCGAGGCTGATTAAAAAATTGGTCTTTTTAAAAATTTCTGCAAGCGTATGCGGCTTAAGGCCGAAAAATTCCGCGCCGTCCTTTTCTAGCAAAAGCTCAATACCTTGTGCTTTTAAAATTTCGCAAATTTGCTCCACGACGGGGCGAATCTCTTCTGATTTTTTGGCTATTAGCCCCGCGAATTTAAGGTTTTTATGAATTTTGTTTTCCATAGTTTTATTTTATAAAAAATTAGCTTTGTAAAAGCAAAATTTAACTATACTTGCGTTTTACAAATAATTTTAAAGGAGTAAATTTGCGAAGTCATTATTGCACCGATTTGAGTAAAAACGATATCGGTAAAAGTGTAACCGTGTGCGGCTGGGTAAATTCTTACCGCGATCACGGCGGCGTTATTTTTATAGATTTGCGCGACCGAAGCGGCCTGCTTCAGCTCGTGTGCGATCCCAAAGATAGCAAAAAAGCGTATGAAATTGCAAACGAAGTACGAAACGAATTTGTCCTAAAAGCCGTCGGCAAGATCCGAGCTCGCGGCGAGGGGCTGGAAAATCCAAATTTAAAAACCGGCGACATCGAAGTCGTAGTAGAAAGCTTAGAGATCGAAAATCCAAGCAAGCCGCTTCCTTTCGTAATCGGCGATAAAAGCGTCAATGAGGAAACGAAGCTGAAATATCGCTTTTTGGATCTGCGCGCCGAGGGAAGCTTCGATAAATTTAAGATGCGCTCCAAGGCTGCGATCGCCGCGCGAAATGCTCTTGATAGGCTCGGCTTTGTGGAGGTCGAAACGCCGATCTTAACGCGCGCGACGCCTGAGGGCGCTAGGGATTATCTGGTGCCTAGCCGCGTCTATCCGGGCAGCTTTTACGCGCTTCCGCAAAGTCCGCAACTTTTCAAGCAGCTTTTGATGTGCTCGGGCTTTGATAAATACTTCCAGATCGCGCGCTGCTTCCGCGACGAGGACCTGCGCGCCGACCGCCAGCCGGAATTTACACAGATCGATATCGAGATGAGCTTCAATACCCAATACGACGTAATGCGCGTAGCCGAGGAGGTTTTAAAAGACATTTTCAAATCCTGCGGTCGCGAGATCGTCACTCCTTTTAGACATATGGAGTACAAAGACGCGATGGAGCTTTACGGCAGCGATAAACCCGATCTGCGCTACGATATGCCTTTCATCGACGTAGCCGATATTTTTGAAAAATCGAGTAATGAAATTTTTTCAAATTTAGCCAAAGACCGCAAAGCCAACCGTGTAAAAGCTCTTAAAGTCGAGGGCGGCGATCTTAAATTTAGCAAGCGACAGATGCAAGGTTTTGAGGAATACGTGAAAAAATTCGGCGCGCAAGGGCTTGCGTTTATCCAAGTAAAAGAGGACGGTCTAAAGGGGCCGCTGGTAAAATTCTTTGAAAAAAGCGAGCTGGACGAACTCATCAGCCGCTGCGAGCTAAAGGTCGGCGACGTCGTATTTTTCGGCGCGGGCAAAAAGAAAATCGTGCTTGATTATATGGGCAGATTTAGAATTTTCCTCGCAAACGAGCTTGGTCTCATAGATCCGAATAGGCTTGAGTTTTTGTGGGTCGTAAATTTCCCTATGTTTGAGCAAAACGACGACGGCAGCTACTCCGCGATGCACCATCCTTTCACGATGCCGAACAATCCTGATGAGCCAGATTTGGAGGATATTACCTCGATTGCCTACGACGTCGTGCTAAACGGCATCGAGCTTGGCGGCGGCAGCATCAGGATCCACAAAGCGGACATTCAAGAAAAGGTCTTTAGGTTGCTTAAGATCGAGCCTGCGGAGCAGAGGGAGAAATTCGGCTTCCTGCTTGATGCGCTAAGCTTCGGCGCGCCTCCGCACGGAGGTATCGCGATCGGCTTTGATAGGCTGATGATGCTGGTTACCGGCTCAAGCAGTATTCGCGAGGTTATCGCGTTTCCTAAAACGCAGCGCGCGCAGTGTCCGCTCACCAAAGCCCCTAGCGTCGTTACAGATGAGCAGCTTCGCGAGCTAGGTCTTAGGCTTCATAAGAAGGAGCAAAAATGAAAAGCCTTTTTTTAATCATCGGCGCTCCTGGCAGCGGCAAAACGACCGATGCGAGTATGATCGCTCAGATGAATCAAAGCATCGAGCACTACTCCACGGGCGATCTGCTGCGCGCCGAGGTAGCAAGCGGTAGCGCTCTGGGCAGGCAGATAGATGGCTTCATCTCTAAAGGCAATCTCGTGCCGCTTGATATCGTCGTAAATGCTATCGTTAGCGCGATTAAAAGCTCGCCTAAAGACTTCATCATCATCGACGGCTATCCAAGGAGCGTCGAGCAGATGAATAAGCTAGACGAGGTGCTGCGAGGAGACGATGATGTAACTCTTAGCGCAGTAATCGAGGTATGCGTTAGCGAAGAGGTCGCCAAGGAACGTGTTTTAGGACGCGCTCGCGGAGCGGACGATAACGAGGAGGTCTTTAAAAACCGCATGGCGGTATTTTCAGAGCCGATCGAGGATATCCGTAAATTTTACGGCGACGCAGATGTATTTTACAGCGTAAACGGCGAGCGCACGGTCGAGGAGATCGTAGCGGACATAAACGCTATAATCGCCGCGCAGATCGAAAAACTGGGCTAGCGCGCTTGGATGGCGGCTTAAATTTTAAGCGCCTCCGGCTCCTTTTTTCGTATCGCAAGCGGTGCAGATCGCGCTTAAATTTAATGCGCCTTTTTTTGCGAGTGCGCCTTTAAATCTATAGCTTGCCGTTGCGCGAGATAATTAAAATTTAAGCGTAAATTTAAGTAGCTCGCCGTGTAAATTTAAATGTGATCGTCAAGTGCGAGCGGATTTTAAATTTAATGAAATTTTGGATCCGTTTGCGGACGATAGAGATTAAAATTTTAAGGATAGATATGGTTAGAAAATTTTTACTTAGTATGGCTTTGTGCGCGGCTGCATTCGCCGCGGGCGGGTTCGTCCCAAGCGGCTCTGCGGCGCAAACTCAGCCGTTAAGCGTCAAAGAAGCGCTTAAGTTAAGAGATGATTCTTTTGTCGTAATCGACGGCAAGATAAAATCTCAACTCAGACGCGAGCATTATAGATTTGTGGATCAAAACGGCGATAGCATCGAGGTTGAGATCGATGATGACGTTTGGCGCGGCGTGAGCGTAGATGAAAATACGCTCGTGCGAATTAGCGGCGAGATCGATAAAGATTTTACTAAAACGACGATAGACGTGAAAAATATCAAAATTTTCAATTCTAAATAAAGGAAAACTATGGATCTTTCAAAGATAAAAGTGGGCTCAAACCCCGATAAAATCAACGCAGTGATCGAGATCCCTTACGGCTCGAACATCAAATACGAGATCGACAAAGCAAGCGGCGCGCTCTGCGTAGATCGCGTGCTATACGGCGCGATGTTTTATCCCGCAAATTACGGCTTCGTGCCCAATACCTTGGCTGACGACGGCGATCCTGCGGATGTTTTGGTACTAAACGAATACCCGCTTGTCGCCGGCAGCGTGATCCCGTGCCGCCTAATCGGCGTTTTGATGATGGAGGACGAAAGCGGCATGGACGAGAAGCTGCTTGCCGTACCGGTTAGCAAGATCGATCCGCGATATGACGGCATCAAAGGGGTCGCCGATCTGCCTAAAGCGACGTTGGATAAGATCAAAAATTTCTTCGAAACCTACAAGCTTTTAGAGCCGAATAAATGGGTCAAAGTGAAGGATTTCGCAAGCGCCGCCGAGGCCGAGAAAATCCTAGACAAAGCGATTAAGGCTTATAAATAATCCCTTTTTGCGCACTCGGCGCTAAAATTTAATCAAATTTGACCGATCCGCTCGGTCAAATTTATCTTTAAATTTTAATTCTATAAATTTTCAAAATCTTATAATATTTTAAATTCCACTAAAATTTTACCTAAAGCCTACGCTTGGTCTTTTATCGCTTATTTTTTGGCGGTTAAGCCAAGCGGCTTTGGATTTATTTAAATAAAGATTTTTAAAACTACATTGCGTGAAATGGTGCGACGAAGATCGGAGCTCTACAAGCTAACGGTAGAGAAATTCCGCGAGCCAAAAGGCTTTGCATGGTGCAGTTAAAATTTCAAAATTCGCTATCTTGATTTTGAAATAGACCGTGAGCGTCATTGCAAAATTACAAAGCTGACATCATCACGGACAGGAGTCTTTGGGTTGCCGCGTTACGTAAAATTTGAAATTTACACGCTACATAAAATTCGGAAATCTAAATGATACCAAATGATTTACTATCGCCATCCTTTTTAAATTTAGTAATAAATCTATAAATTTTGATTCCAAAGGCTTTCGTTTTATAAGACATCAAACACTTGATTAAATTTCAAAACTGAAACTCCCATGTGAGTTTATAGTTCCTACCTGGCGAGTAAAAGCGGTTGATGCCAAGTCCTGTTTCTTGATCTATCAAATTGCTAGTTCCAAAAGGCCTTATTGATCTAGCGCTTTCCCAAGTGATATATTTGCGATCGGTTATATTATAAACGCCCGCTCGAAGCGTCAGATATTTGATCGGCTTGGCGTAGGTTACGAAATCGATCGTCGTATATCCGCCGCTCCTCCATTCCACCTCGCTATTTCTTACGGGTTTGCCGTTTACGATCTTTCCGCCTAGATACTGCTCGTACCAATACATATTGTAGGTATCTCTCGCCTTTTTCGCGGCTACCGCGGTTACGAACAGATCCGCGCCGTATTTATCGCCCGGGCTTTGATAGCCTACGCTATAAACCGCCGTTCGCGGCTGGATCGCATTCATCGGCGTATCGGTTTTGCCGTGACCTATATCCATTCTGCCTTTTTGAATACTTAGCTTATATCCTATATGAAAGCCCTGTAGAGGCTGCCAAATTTGATCCAAAAATATCTTCGATTCGATCTCTATTCCTCTAACCCTCGCTTTCGGACGATTTACGTTTTGATACACAGAGGTAGGCATTGTACTTCCACCGTTCCCATAAGGAAGCTGGAATTCCCCCTTATATTGTAAATCTATAAAATTCCTATAATCCGTCTGGAATAAATTTAAAGTGACGAAGCTAGGCGAATTATGAAGAGTAAATGCTATCTCTTTGGTTTTTGCGGTCTCTTTTTTCAAATCCAAATTCGGATATATCGAAAAATCGCGGTGCTGAAACGTGAAGTAAATTTCATCCGAGGTAGGAGCTCTAAATCCGTTTGCATATTTAAGCTGAAGCCTGAAAAAATCAAGCGGATCGATGCTTGTAGATAAAGAATATGAATTTGCCGAATATTTTCTCTTCTGAGAAGCTAAATATACGGCGTTGGCTTCTGCATTTGCATCTTTGTGAGCTTTTATCTCTTTTTGAGATGGAGTGCCGGGAAGCGGCGTATAAGGAACAAACATTCCGATAAATAGATCAGTTGGAATTTTTGGCGTAACGCCCGGGATATATGATGGATTGTGTTTAACCTTATCATACCTATAATTAAGATCAAAGGCTAAAACATCGTTTATACGAAAGTCATCTCCCACATAAAGTGCTCCGGTTTTGGTCTCAACCGGAATAAGGAAGCTAAAAGGATCATCTTCGTGACCGCAAAGCGATACGTAGTCGTTTCCATTGTATAATTTACACTTATCGGCATACCAAGTGCCTAGTATAGGAAAAGACGGATTGGTATTTGATATGCCGAAAAAGGTATTCGCCCACCATTGTTTATTAATGGGACCGTATCCTTGTCTATTTACCATTCGCTTATCGCTTTTGCTATAAAGACCCCCGTAGCTTAGGGTATGCTCGGTGCTTTTTATATTAAAATCCTTGGTAAGATCTAGATTGAATTGCTTCGTATCGGTGATTAGATCCCTATCTTTCCAGTTATTATCCACAAATCCGTGTTGAGTAGGCAGCAAAAGGTAATCGCCGTTGCTGTCTTTCGGGTTTATTACCGCATAATTTCCTTTGCCGTTAGGCGTAGGCGTAGGGGTAAGATCGTAGTGTTGATAACTCCATGTATTCATATCGAATAGATCGATACCTTTGGAGCAGTCGTAGTTATCGCAATTGACTAAAACATCCGAGACACTGCCTCTCATAGTGTTTTCTTGCCCGTCGTAAATATCGGTATCCAGCTCCTCTCCGCGGCTATCCGTTACTATCGGCATAAAGCCCCATTTTAGCCCTTGCTTCAGCTCGCCTCCGTATTTATCCACTAACTTTCCATTTTCTAAATGAAGCCCCGCGGGATTTGAAATCCCCGCGCAATTATCACCCTCGCAATACTCATCCGTTCTCGCTTTTAACTTAATGTGTTGCTTGTTATAGCTAAATTTTAAGCTATCCCATAAAGGCGTTTCATCAAAATTTTCATAAGAAAATGAGTAGTTTTTTCTTTCGCTTCTATCGTTGGTATGTCGTATGTCATTAGTTAGAGCACCCCAAGGAGTTTGCGTATTATAAAGAGCAAATTGATTCGACCAATCTATTCCCTCTGATTTTATATTGGATTTATCGTATCCTAGGCTAAATCTATCGGTATCGGTAGGCTGAAAGCCAAATTTTATCAATGTGCTTTTTTTGTAAATTCTATAAGGATCAGGCTTTTCTCTAACTTTTCTTATAACAGTAGGATCATATTTTTTATATCCCCAGTTTTTTAGTTCATGTCCTTCTCTATCGGTGTGAATAGCCAAGAGATCAAACCATTTAAACCGAACTGCAGCTGCGTGGCTTTGCCAGTTTTGTCTATCCGCACTTTGATACCCGCGCTTAAATCCGTAATACCAATCCTTCTCCGTTAGATAATCTCTCGCATCCTTTGTCTCAAACGCTACTGAGCCACCTAGCGCGCCCGAGCCTCTTTTTACCGAATCTGCACCTTTAGTGATATCTACCTGTCTTACGTTTTCAACCTCAACGCCGTTTCTAGTGTTATTAAAGTTTCCATATCCTTCAAATAGATCTTTAAAACCTTGCGAGCTTAACGTTTCTGCTTGGCGAAGTCCATCTATGCTTATATCTACGCGGTTTTCATCTCCTCCGCGGATCGAGTAGCCACTAGCACCGAATCTTCCACTTTCGACAACTGAAACGCCGGTTTCGTGACGAACCATATCTCTACTATCGCTAACTTGCTCTTTAGCGAGTTGCTTGGCGCCCTTTTTCGTTTCGCCGACTTTTTTGGTAAGCGGGTCGCTTTCTACGTTTCCCGTAACATTGATCTGCCCTAAATTTTGGGAGCCGCCTTCGCTATCATCCTGTGCAGCTAAAGTGGCCGCGCACAAACAAAGCGCTCCCGCCGCTGCAATGGAAAACCTAAATAAGCTCATTTTGATCCTTTTATAATACTATTTCTCATAGGCGTTATTAAAAAGAACAGTATATTAGTGAAAAATTCTT
>CALKQT010000075.1 GCA_937990735.1 uncultured Campylobacter sp.
CAATGGGTGCCACTCCTAATTGCGGAAATATCCTACTTAAATCAGCTACACTTCCGTCCATTTGCAATATATCACCATTTTGCATCAAATCTTGCCTATTCTCATCTAACTGTTTAGAATTTTGATCATCAGCTTTTACTTCTTCATGCTTAACATATGTAAGTGTTATACCGTTTTCTTTAAGCCAGCTCGTAAACTCATCGCGACTCATACCAAAAAAATTATTATTCTGAAGTATAATTAATAAATTCTTAAGTATATGATTTTTCTCTTCTTCCAAAGAGGCGTCGTCATACGGCACTATAATAGATCCTATAAATTTATACTTTCCTTCTTTTACCCATTTGTTCATTATTTCATAAAAATCAGCCTGTCTAAAAGAACTTTTACCTTGAAAACGTTTATGTGCCAAAGAAAAGTAAGTTTGGTATTGATACATTACAACGTTTCGCGTAGGTGACTTTATAAATTCATTATACTCTTCTTCTATGGCTTTAGATGATGATACATCAAACCAATGTGTTACTAGCCTATATGGTGGAATTTTATTATTTAATAAATACATTATAGGCAAATTAAAAAAGTAAAAATCATCTTTGGATTTTGATTTTTCATTAACATAAATCATAAAATAATTATAAATATTTGCAGTCCTTTCATCCATATAGATGCCTTTAAGTTGCGGATAAGTACTTTGAGTTCTAGCATTAAATACATTAGTTTGATAATTGTAATTCCATTGATATGGTGTATATAAAACAGATTCGATATTAAAATATATAGAAATCAATAAAATACACACTAATATATTTTTGATATGTTTAATTCTTGTATAATTTATTATAAAAGCACATAAAAAAGCTATGCAAATCATATTTGAATTAGCCGTAAATAAATCTGCAAAGGTCCCTGCGTACGAAATAGCCGTCATCGATAAAGCTATAAATACATATTTTTGTGAATTGTAGAATCGATTATTTTTTATAAAAAAAGCATACATAATAAAGAGAATTAGACCTATTGCGGCTGATATAAAACGATACATTGAAATTCCAAAGTTATTAATAATATAAATAAAGCCATAAATTGGAAATATATAAATTAAAATAAGAATAAATATGCGAAATTCTTTAGTAGTAACAGATATAATTTTTAATAAAATTTTTGCATAAAAATCCTTTATATAGTTTCTAAGGTAAAAAAGGATTAGAATGATACAAAAGACATAAAATCCATTTAATAAAGTCTCAAAATTTACATTATTTGTCCAAAACCTCGTCGCTATCGTCCATAGACTTCCTTTTGAATCATTATCTGTTATTGATGAAGGATCAAAAGGCATTATGAAATTTATGGATGCAAAGAATATAATAGTAAAGAGTAGTAAAAATCCTATTCTTTTAAAATAATCTTTTACGCTACTAGATATAAAAGCATAAGATACAAAAAGACTTGCAAAAAGAACTAATCCAACATTTTGCTTTATGAAAAAAAGTAGGACTAGAAATAAGATTCCAAGTATTTGATATATGGTACCTTTTTTAGAATTTTCATTTTTTATGGATTTTACTAGAAATAATAGAGTAGAAAATTCTATGATGAAAACGTAGGTATGATAGTCTTTGGCAATATACGACCCGCCAACGATCCATAGTAAGCTCGCAAAAATTGTTGCTACAGCGCTACTTACTTTATAAAAAAACTCTCTCAAAACCAAATACAATAAAATTACCTGTATCATTGCGGCTACTACACCAATGCAGGCAAAGGCAAAGAAATTTATCCCAAATATTTTTTGATAAAAGGCATTTATATAGACAAATAACGGAGTCCATGCTAGATAAAAATCTTTATTGATCACTTCTCCTTTATTTACTAAATAAGCATAGGTTTCCCACCAGCCTTCTTGGAGTGAGAAGTAATGGTTAAATATCAGTAAATGTAACGCAAGCGTTATACAAAAGCAAAAAGCAACCATTAAATTTTCTAAAATTTTAGTGTTAAACATATCTACCTCAAATCATTTAAAATTATTTTCGCGCTCTCGTCGAAAATTTTACCTTTCAAATGCGCTTTACAAAATTCTACTATTAGCCCGTGAAATAGCGCATACACGCCGTTTTCGTTCTCCAGCTTCTCTGCTTTTGCCGCCGCATCGCAGGGAAGATTAGCAGAATTTACAAACTCATAGATCCGCTCGAATTCTAGCTCGCCGAGCCATGCGCTAAGCTCGTCGTAGCTTTCAAACTCATAGCCCAAAGCGCCGAGTAGCCGCGCCGAGTAGCTGTCCGCGACCATCACCGCGCGCTCGCACGCATAGCACAAGATCGCATCGCAGCTCTCCGCGCCGATCCCCTTGCGCGCTAGCAGCCACTCGCGGCTAACGCCCGCTTTAAAGCTCTCAAAATTCCCAAAATCCGCGATTATAGCTTTGCAAAGCGAGTTTAGACGTTTAGCCTTTTGGTTATAAAATCCGCTCACTTTAATGATCTCCGCAAGCTCCGCTTCATCTAGCCCGGATATCCCCTCTAAGCTCAAAAGCCCCTTGTTATGCAGGTTTTGCAGCGCTGCGTCGGCATTGCGCCACGCCGTATTTTGGATCAAAATCGCCCCCACGACCACCTCAAAGCTTCCAAACCTGGGCCACCAGTGAAAATCCTTAATTTCCACGGCGCGAAAAAGCGCGATAAAAAGCTCGGTCGCGCTCATCTCGCGCCTCCGAAATTTCTAGCGCCTTTTATAAAATTTCGCACAGCGGCGGCGATTTTTCGCGCGTATTTCGGTACCGCGATAAAATTTACGCCAAATTTAAATTCACGCGCCGTATTCATCTGTCGCCGCCTTTTAAATTTGCAAAAAATTCCTCGCCAAAGCTCAAGAAAAACTGCTTTGCCGCGCGACCGCTACGACTTGCTCGAAGCATCGCAAACTCCCTCGCCTTTGCGTGCAGTGCTTCTAAATTTGCGGCGAAGCTCAAGCGAAATTCCGCCTCGCTCATGCCTTGCGCAGCCGCAAAATAGGCATCTACGATCCCTAAATACTCCCGCATGCTCCCGCCGTAAAAGCTTAGCTGCAGCCCGAAGCGCTCGCTCAGGCTAATGCGCTCGTTCGCCGCATCGCTTAGGTGTAGCTCGCCGCGGCTGATCTGCGCGGCGTCGTTATCGCTTGCGCATTCGCCTACGATGTGGCGGCGGTTGGACGTCGCATACATCAGCACGTTGCGCGGCGCGCGCTCTAAGGATCCTTCTAGCAGCGGCTTTAGGTGCTTGTAGCCGCTCTCGCCGAGCTCGAAGCTCAAATCATCACAAAAGATGATAAATTTAAAATTCCTTTCGCGGATCGCATCGATTATATCCACGAGATAGCCCAGATCGTCCCTGCCGATCTCGATGATCTTAAGGCCTTGCGGGATAAATTTAGAAAAAACCGCCTTCGCAAGGCTTGATTTGCCGCAGCCGCTCTCGCCCCATAGCAGCGCGTGGTTGGCGCTGCAGCCGCGCAGGAAGGCGTCCGTATTTTTTATAAGAGCCGATTTTTGGCTCTCTAGCCCCACGAGCGCGTCAATACCCGTGAAATCGATATCGCGGACGATCTTTAGCGCCTTTTTATTTGCGCGAAAGACGGCGACCTGTACCGTGCGCCAATCAATTGCGCTAAAATCGCTGAAATAAATTTGCTCGCCGGCGCCGCTCTGCGCGTTTTTTAGAACGGCTTGCGGCGCTAAATTTAAACCGCTTGCCGCGTTTAAATTTAGCCCTTCGCTTCTACTTTTGCTCGCGCTTTTTTTGATATTTTCATCGCAAGTTCGCATTTTTTAGCTCCCTTCGCAGATAGATCAAAATTTCGTTTATCACGTCGTCATCGTCGCGCGTCTGTGCCTTTAATCGCACCTTATCGCCGTTTGCAAGGGTGATCAAGATATTTTCGTCCATGCTCGAAATCACGCGCAAGCCAAGCTTCGTAGCCAAAACCTTAATCATCATCACGTCGATGAATTGCTTGGTGTAGACGTCCGCGCGCCCGAAGCGATCCTCGATCTCACCGAAAATTTCAAGCACTTCGCTCGCCTCTGCGCACTTACTAAGCCGCCTGTAAAGATCGAGGCGCAGGCGATCCTCTCTGATAAATTCTGAGTTTAAAAAGGCGTTTACGGAAATTTTAAGCTCCACGCTCGCAGCGGCGCTCTTTCTGCTTAGCAGCTTGCCGATCTCCTCTTCGAGCATCTTTAGATAAAGCGAGTAGCCGATCGCTTCGATATGCCCGCTCTGTGCCTCTCCGAGTAGGTTTCCGCCACCGCGAATCTCCAGATCGTGATACGCCAGCACCGAGCCGCTGCCCAAAAACGAGTTGCTCTCAAGCGCTACGAGCCGCTTTAGCGCTTCCTGCGTAAGAGCGGTTTTATCCTCGATCAAAAAGTAGCAAAAGCCCTGTTTGTTGCTGCGTCCGACGCGACCGCGCAGCTGGTGCAGATCGGCGATACCGAATCTACCCGCGTTTTCGACGATGATCGTATTTACGCGCGGCATATGAATGCCGCTTTCTACGATGCTGGTGCAAAGCAGCAGATCGTATTCGCCCGCTACAAATTTTAAAATTTCATCCTCCGTAGTTTTAGCATCGATCTTGGAGTGCAAAATTAAAATTTTAAGGCTCGGCAAAATTTCAAGCAGCTTCTTTTTGGCGCTTTGCATCGTCGCGATGTGGTTGTGGACGTAAAAAATCTGCCCGCCGCGTCGCAGCTCGCGCGAGATCGCCTCTTTTATGATCTTTTCGTCCCACTGCTTGACGAAGGTGCGCACATCCAGGCGATCCTGCGGCGGGCTAAGCAGCGTGGAGTAGCTTTTAATCGAACTTAGTGCCATATTTAGACTGCGCGGTATCGGCGTCGCAGACATACTAAGTAGGTGCGAGGCGGCGCTTTTCTCTTTGAGCCGCTCCTTTTGCTTAACGCCGAATTTATGCTCCTCATCGATGATTATGAGCCCTAAATTTGCGGGGTTTAAATTTAAAAGCGAGTGCGTACCGACCACGACGATCGCCTCGCCGCTTTGCAGACGCTTTAAAATTTCGCTCTTTTGCCTCGCGCTACTGAAGCGATCGAGCTTGAAAACAGGAATTTCAAACTCCCTAAAGCGCTCGCTAAGCGTGGCGTAATGCTGAGAGCTAAGCAGCGTCGTAGGCACGAAAAACAGCACCGAATGGCCGCTGCGGATGCAGGCAAAGATCGCATTCATCGCAACCTCGGTCTTTCCAAAGCCCACGTCGCCGCTAAGTAAGCGGTCCATCACCTTGCCGCTTTGCAGATCCGCCAAAATCGCGCTTACGGCCTTTTGCTGATCGCTCGTGTAGCTAAAGCCGCTTGCGCTTAAAAATTTCGCATAATCCGCGCTTTCGTTTTTTATGACGAGCCCTCGCACCAGCTCGCGCTTGGCAGCCAGCGCGATGATCTTTGAAGCGATCGCAAAGAGCTTTTCGCGCACTCGCTCTTTAATTTTTGAAAAGCTCGCCCTGCCCAGATGATCCAAGCTCACCGCGCCGCCGCTTGCGACGTAACGATCGATCTTATTTAGATACTCTACCGGCAGCAGCAGTTTGTCGCCGCCCTCGTAGAGCAGGGATACGAACTCCTTGCTGCGCCCCATCACCTCGATGAGCTCGAGCCCGTTAAATTTAGCGATACCGTGATCCTCGTGCACGACAAAATCGCCCACGTTTAGCTCATCCAGAGCCAAGCTCGATCTTCTTACGCGCTTTTTAGGCGCCGCTTTATTTAGCGAAAGGATGATCCGCTCGGCGCTTATTAAATTTACGACGAAATCCTCGCGTAAAATTTCGATATTGCTAAATCCGCCAAGATCAAACGGCGCGAGCAGAGCGTCGTTTCGCGCGATCAGCGTGATAGCCTCGCTGCGGTGAAATTCAAAAAATTCCTGCGACGGCGTCACGGCGAGATCTTTAAATTTACGCGCCGCGGGCAGCACTTCGATCGCGTCTAAAAAATCCAAATTGCGCTCGGAAAAAATTTCATCCTTTTTGATCTCGTGCAGCAAGACGCAATCAAACGCGCTCACGTAATCGACGAAGCCCTCGATAAACCAAAACCCGAGCGAGCCCAGATCGCGCGCTAACGCGTCGCTATCCGCGCGCGATATCTTTTCGCTCACGCTCTCAAACTCATCCTCGCTTAAATTTGCCAAAAACGGCGCTATCTCGGCTTGTGAAAGCTCATCTTTTTCGCTTTTTTGCGTCGCGACGTCAAAGCGCCTGATACTCTCGACCGTCTCGCCGTCGAGTAGAATTCTAACCGCGCTTTCGCTCCCTACCGAAAAAATATCGATAATCTCGCCACGGAAGCTCACCTCGCCCATGCTTTCGACGATATCGCGCACGTCGTATCCCAGGCGTAAAATTTCCTCTTTCAGCCCGCCTAAGTTTAATTCGCTTCCAAATTTTATATTTAACGGGCGCAGATGGCTTGCGGCGGGGAGTTTGTTTAGAATCGTGCGGACGGGAGAGATTAAAATTTTTTTGCCGCTTGCTTTGTAAAACGCGCTAAGAGCGGTGCTGATGCCCGCAAGCTCACCCATGTAGCTGCGCAGATCCTCGCCGAAACTCGCTCTAAAATCGGGCAGGCAAAAGGCCGCGTAGCCCATAAATTTCAGCACCTGCTCGCACGCCGCGGCCTCTTTATCGTCCTCGCAGATCAAAAGCTCTTTTTGGTTTTGCAAAAAGTATTCGTAAACCTCGGCTTGCATTATTTAAACCTTTCGATCTGGTGCTGCACGACGTTTGCGATCTCCTGCCACGATACGTTAGGCTCCAAGGTCGAGATATTTTTGAAATTCTGCGCGTTCCAGCTCATAAAATTTGCAGGATCAACGCTTTGAGCCAAAAACCTAACTTCGTAATGCAGGTGCGGACCGGTGCTGTAGCCGGTGTTACCGCTATAGCCGATGAGATCGCCCTTTTTAACCCAAGAACCAGGCGTTACGACCGCGGAGCTAAGGTGGCCGTAGCGGGTCTCAAAACCGTAATTGTGCGATAAAATCACTAAAATTCCATATCCGCTGCCACTGCCGCCTGCAAACTGCACGAAGCCCTCTGCTGTCGCAAACACCGGAGTGCCCTCGCTTGCTCGCAAATCGATGCCGTGGTGCATCCTCATAACGCCGCTGATTGGATGGGTGCGCATCCCAAAAGGGCTAGTGACGCCGCGATACTGCATCGGAAGTCCATTGGGCACAGCGCTAAGAATCGCGCTCGCCGTTTTTTCGCTAGCTGCGATGTGCGCGCCGGAGCCCTTTTTGCGCTCCTTTTTCATCTCATTCATCGCAAGCATTACCTGGATATCACTATCCAGCCCACCTCCATCGTCTTCGCGTCCGTCCAGCTTGGCAAGCACCTCCTCATTTTTGCTCTCAAGCGCGATGTTTTGCTCTTTTAGCGCGAGATTTTCGGCGTAGAGGGTTTTGTTCAGCTCCTTTAAATTTGATCGGTCGCTCGCGAGTTTAAAGATCGCAAAAAACAGAACGAGCAGAAAAATTACGAAAAACGCGGATAAAATTTTAAGCTGAAATCTAAAATTCTCGCCAAAATACAGCGTCTTGGTGCCAAAGTGATCGCTTAGGGTGAGTTTAGTTTTAGCCACGGCGCGCCTCAAGCCATAAAATAAAATTTTCTACCAAATGAAACGAGCCGAAAACCAAATACTCCTCGTCCGCTCTAAGCTCGCCGCGAAACGGCGAATGCGGAATTTTAATCGCGTCAAGCGCACGGGTTATCGCCTCTGCCGCCATTTCGCGATCCGCAACCTCGTAATTAAAGATCTCCACGCGCTCCACTACAGGCGCCAAAGTCCGCAGCACCGCGACTACGTCCTTATCGGCAAAAGCGTTGTAAATCAGCACGATCTTTCTGCCCCCGTAGATTTCGGTAATTTCGCGGGCTACTTGCTGTGCCGCAAGCTCGTTGTGTCCGACATCCACGCGTAAATTAGGCGCCAAAATTTCCATCCTGCCGCGTAAATTTAGAGGCGGCAGCTGCGAAATTTCAAATTTCAGATTTAAAAATTTCATCGCGGCAAGCGCTAGAGCTAAATTTGAAATTTGAAATTTAGGCAGATTATTGTGCGCGCAAAATTCCGCAATCTGCGCTCGCTCACTCTCGCTTAAAAAATCTGCTGCAAACCTCAAATGAGTTCCTTTTTGCTCTGCGATCTGCTGCGCGATACGAAGTGGAACCTCGCTCATCTCATCGCTTAAAATCGCCTCCTTATCCATCGTAATGAGTTTGGTGTGGGCGATCTGCTCTAGATTCTGTCCTAGCATGCCCAAATGATCGGTGCCGATCGGTGTAAAAAGCGATAGCATGCGCCCAAAGCTCGACGTAGCGTCAAACTCGCCGCCCATCCCAGCCTCGATCACGCAGTAATCGCAATCCCTAAAAAGCACTGCCGCCGCAAGCGTGAGATACTCGAAATATGACAGGCTATCTTTAAACTTCGCGGGCAAGCTCTCTTGCAAAAACTCATGCGCAAAATCAAGCTCCTCATCCGTAGCATCGCGCCCTAGCGAAATGGGAGGCGAGCTTTGAGCGGATTTAAAATTTGACCCTAATGGGAATTTAAAATTTTGCTCAGACGGCGATTCGAGATCTTGAGAATTCCATAAATTTTGTGTAGAAGCAGAATTTTGCGTATCTATGGAATTTCGCGCGATAAAATTCTGCTTGCTACAAAAATTTCGTGTGGTAGAAACGAAGCTTTGCAGGGCAGAATTCTGCTCGCCGTGCGAATTCTGAGTGACGATAAAATCCTGCGTGGTGGAATTTTGCAAATTAGAAATAGAAATTTGAGAGGCGGAATTTTCTCTGTTCGCAAAATTTTGCATCTTTACGGAATTTTGTTTTTCCGTAAAATTTGACGCCGAAGCGGAATTTTGCTCGTTTTTAAAATTTGAAGCGTCGGAATTTAACGCAAAAACAGGGCTTTGCGCGATGCGCCCGTCTAGATAGATGCGCTCGTTGAGCTTAAAAACGTGCGGGCTGGTATAGTGCCCGACGCTAAAGCCCGCTGCGGCGATCGCATTAGCCAAAAATCGCCCGGTGCTACCCTTGCCATTGGTGCCGATAATCTGAATGACGTTTTTGAGCGGAATTTTATCTTTAATGGCGGCATATGCCCGTGGGAAGCGCTCATAGTCAATTTTTTTGTAATAAATCGGGCGATTTTGCAAAAATTCTTTAATGCTGCGCCCGCTCAAGTCTGAATCCCCTAATCGCAAGCGCCGAAATAAACTCGTCAAACGCCTGCGCGGAGGCATTTTCGATCGCCTTGTAGCGGTCCTTATCGCTAATGATCGAGCTCGTATCGTAACTATTTTTGACTAGGCGGCTAACTTTAAAATCGTAATCGCCCACGCAATCCTTGCTGAAAACATCGCCGTTTTTAAGCTTGGTGCTGAAATTTACGACAAGATTTGCGCGGTAGCTAGTGACATAGCCGAACTGATCGTATGAAAGCTCGCTAAAGCTTAGGCTTTTTATGCTCGCTACTACGATCGTCTGCGCCGAGTTTTTATCCGCAAGGCTCATCCCTAGGCGCTGGACTATACCCTGCCTGATCGCATCTTTAATAGCGACGGTGTTTTGCGGATCAGTTTTGCTCATCATCACGTCTACAAATACGCTTCCACTCATCGTCTCTTTCGCGATCCTCGAAACGGGCTTGTAGCCGCAGCCGATTAAAAAAATCAAACAAAAAACGGTTAAAACTTTTCTCATCTTCGCCTACTTTATCACCAAATTTACAAGCTTGTTTTTGACATAAATTTCTTTTATAATGCTCTTGCCCTCTAGCCATTTGGCGCAGTTTTGCTTTGCAAGGTTTAAAATTTCGCCCTCGCTTAGGCCTGCATCCGCTTCAAACTCAGCGCGCTTTTTGCCGTTAATCGTGACGGCAAGCTTGATCGTATCGCTCTCAAAGACCTCTTCGCAAACTCGCAGCTCGCCGAAATTCCGCCTATTAAACAGCTTCTCGCTAAGCTCGGCGCAGATGTGCGGCACAATAGGCTCTAGCAAATTTAAGATCACGAAATAGCCCTCGGTAAATACGTCTTTGTTACTCTGCGCGTTTAGTGCATTTAGCGCCTCCATACACGCAGCGATTAGGGTATTAAAAGCAAAGCTGCTCTCATAAACCTGCTGCGACTTCTTAAGCGCCTCGTAAACTTTGAGGCGGGCGTATTTTTCCTCTTTATTTAAAGCGGCGTGGTCGATCTGTGGAATTTTATCCGTAGCGTAGGCATTTTCGGCGCGATCGTATAGGCGATTTAAAAATTTATACGCGCCCTCTACCGCGCTGTCGTTCCACTCAAGCTCCTTTTGCGGCGGTGCTGCAAAAAGTATAAAAAGTCTCGCCGTATCGGCGCCGTAGGTCTCGATAATATCATCAGGATCGACGGTGTTTCCTTTGCTTTTACTCATCTTTGCGCCATCTTTTAGCACCATACCCTGGGTTAGCAGCCGCTCAAACGGCTCGCTATCGCGCAGATAGCCTATGTCGCGAAGAGCCTTTTGGAAAAATCTCGCATATAAAAGGTGCAAAATCGCGTGCTCGATGCCGCCGATATACTGATCGACGTTCATCCAGTAATTCACGCTTTGCTCGTCAAACGCCCGCTGCTGCCACGTCCGCTCGTCGCTTGCGTAGCGCGCGAAATACCACGAGCTTTCAAAAAATGTATCGAGCGTGTCGGTCTCACGCATCGCGTCGCCGCCGCATTTAGGGCATTTACAAAACTTCCAGCTAGGATGCGCATCGAGCGGATTACCCTTGCCGGTGATCTTAATATCCTGCGGAAGCTCTACGGGCAGATTTGAAATTTTCTCGCTTACCAGCCCGCATTTTGGGCAGTGGATCATAGGTATTGGCGCGCCCCAGTAGCGCTGGCGGCTCACTCCCCAATCGCGCAGTTTAAAATTTACCACGCGGCGTCCGAGCCCTAGCTCTTCAAATTTTGAGATGACGGCGCTTTTTGCTTTCTCGCTATCCATGCCGCTAAACTCTTCGGAATTTACCAAAACTCCGCTCTCTACGTAGGCTTTGCTAGCATCGTAATCGCCGCTTTTTGGAGCAATACTTTGAATGATCGGCAGGTTAAATTTCTTTGCAAACTCAAAGTCCCTCTCATCGTGCGCAGGCACAGCCATAACCGCGCCGCCGCCGTATTCTGCTAGGACGAAATTTGCGATCCAAACAGGGATTTTTTTGCCGCTTAGCGGATGAAGTACGCTGATCCCGAGGCTCACGCCGTCTTTATCACTTGCTTGGCGCTCGCGCGGGCTTTGATTTAAAATTTCTCTCACCTTCGCCGCAGCTTTGGCGTCAAGTAAATTATTATCCAAAAGCCTCTTTACCACCTCGTGCTCGGGCGCAACCGCCGCGTAGCTCATGCCGTAAATCGTATCGGGGCGCGTCGTAAAGACCTTAAAGCCCTCGATGCCGCCAAGTTTGGCGCTGCTTTGCTCGTCAAATTTAAAGCTAAATTCCAAACCCTCGCTGCGCCCGATCCAGTTTTCCTGCATCGTAAGCACCTGAGCGGGCCACTTGCCCTCAAGCTGCTTTAGGCAATCCAAAAGCTCCTGCGCGTAGGCGGTGATTTTTAGATAATATCCAGGCATCTGCTTTTGCACGACCTCGTTGCCGCAACGCCAGCACCTGCCCTCCTCGACCTGTTCGTTAGCAAGAACCGTTTGATCGTGTTCGCACCAATTTACCACGGCGCTTTTTCTGTAGATGAGCCCTTTTTCAAAAAGTTTGATGAAAAATTCCTGCTCCCAGCGCGTATAAAGCGGATCGGAGGTAGCAAGCATGCGACGAGCCGAAAAGCTAAAGCCCAGGCGGTG
The DNA here is from genome assembly GCA_937990735.1 of uncultured Campylobacter sp. Classification (GTDB taxonomy): domain Bacteria; phylum Campylobacterota; class Campylobacteria; order Campylobacterales; family Campylobacteraceae; genus Campylobacter_B. The sequence goes on from CALKQT010000075.1 coordinate 11,905, forward strand.
CAGCTCATTTTTCATATAATCGATATTTTCGTAAGTCCAAGTTTTAGGGTGAATGCCGTGTTTGATCGCCGCATTTTCCGCGGGCATACCGAAGCTGTCAAAACCGATAGGCTGAAGCACGTTGTATCCACGCAGCCTATAATAGCGGCTCAGCGCGTCGCCGATGCTATAGTTTCGCACGTGCCCCATGTGGATGCGACCGCTTGGGTAGGGAAACATCGAAAGGATATATTTTTTAGGCAGGCTATAATCGTCCTTAGGCTCGAAAACTCCCTCTTCATCCCAAATTTTCTGCCATTTAAGCTCAATACTTTTACTATCGTAAGGCATTTTGCGCTCCTAGAATTCGTCTTTGGTTTTTGCCGACTCAATCGCTATTAAAATTAGCGAGAAAAAGTTTGCAAGTAGCGCGCCGATGGCAAGCGAGGTCACGATCGATAGATCTCCCGGCGCTACTACAATCAAAACGAACGCCGGTATGAGATGCAGATCCGCGACTAGCGAACTTGCAAAAAGCTCGGCTGCTAGCATATTTCGCACGCCTACCTTCAAAAGCGTCGAGACTGCATTCACGCTGGTTGCTATGAAAAGTAAAATTTCATTCTTCTCATACAAAAACCCGCCTATCGTAGTCATACTCATCAGCGCAAAAAATATGTAAATTACCCTTCCCCAGTTCATCTTCTATCCTTACACCGTGCCTTTTTCATACATGGCGCGATTCTTTTCTTTCTCTTTGATACGGCGCTGTTTTTCAGCCAAAAACGCGCGGTATTTCTCGACATTAAATTTAAACAAAATCAGCATCGGAGCAGCTACAAATACGGAGCTGAAAGTTCCTGCTATGACGCCTATTAGCATCACGAAGCTAAAGCCGTGGATCATCTCGCCGCCCCAAACGAATAAAATCACAATGACGATGAGAGTCGTAAGCGAAGTAAGCAACGTGCGCGATAGCGTATGAGAGATCGATTCGTTTATAACCTCGTCAAGCTTAATCGATTTACTATCTTTTACACCTTCTCGAATTCTATCGAAAACAACGATGGTGTCGTTTAGCGAATAGCCCATTATAGTTAGCAGTGCAGCTAGAATTTCAAGGTTGAAATCTACGCCGGCTAAAATCATCGCGCCTACGGCAACTACGACGTCGTGCAGATCCGATAGCACTGCGGCGACCGCAAATCTCCACTCAAACCGCAGGGTGATATAAACCAAAATGAGCGCAAACGACACACATACCGCTAAAATTCCGTTTGTGCGAAGCTCCTCGCCGACTTTAGGACCTACGATATCGACCTTGCGAATGTCGAAGTTTCCGCTGCCTTGCAAAATTTTTTGCGCCGCTAAAGCTGGATTATCACCCAGTTCACTCGCAGCGCCCGAATATCTAATCGTGACCTCTTGATCGCTACCAAATTCCGTAACGTTGATATTGCCTAAATTTGCCGCTTCGAAGCGCTTTCTGATCTCATCAAGCGGTGCTTTAGCGTCGTATTTAACCTGAATGAGTGTACCACCGCTAAAATCGATACCATAGCTGACACCTTTAATAAAAAACAGCGCAATAGAGCCTATTATCAAAACAGCAGAAAGCGTAAAGGTAAAATATCTAAATTTCATAAAATCATAAATTTTGCCCTTATCGAACACTTGCATTTGCGCCTCCTCTTAATTTATAACCGAGCCAAAGCGCGGTATTTTTGCTCTTTTCCATCTTATCCATTACTAGCTCAAACATTCCGTGCGTGCCCAAAATAGCCGTTATCATCGACGCTACGATACCGATACTCATCGTGACGGCAAAGCCCTTCACCGGACCGGTGCCGTAAGCATAAAGCGCGGCAGAAGTAATTAGCGTAGTGATATTTGAATCCACGATCGCGCTCATCGCATTTTCATAGCCTTTATTTATACTTTGGCGGATTGAAACTCCCGTCCTTAGCACCTCTCTAACGCGCTCATTAATAATGACGTTCGCATCCACGGCCATTCCGATAGTTAGCACGATTCCCGCCATTCCAGGAAGCGTTAATGTTGCACCAAAAAGCGCCATACAAGCAATCAAAAATAAAATATTTACTACAAGCGCGATATCGGCAAAAAGTCCCGCTACGCCATAGTATAAAATCATAAAGATTAAAATCGCAACCGCTGCAAGGCTTAGCGCTGCCATACTTTTATCGATACTATCTTGTCCTAGGCTAGGGCCGATACTGCGCGTTTCTGAGACTTTAACCGGAGCCAAAAGAGCACCGCTTCTAAGCGCGATCGCTACGTCGTGCGCCTCCTCGACGCTAAATCCGCCGCTGATCTGACCGCTGCCGCCGCCGATACGCTCGTTTATGCGCGGCGCGGAATAAACCTTGCCGTCAAGTACGATCGCAAGGCGCTTACCGACGTTTTTGCCAGTAAAATCGCCAAAAATTTGAGCACCTTGAGAATTCAGCGTAAAATTTATGATCGGCTGATTGGTGTGTTGATCGAAAGCAACCTTCGCATCGACTAGCATCGCGCCGTCTAGCACTGGAATTTCGTTTATGAGATACTTGTAATTCGGATTTTTAACGTCCGGGTAGATCACGTCGCCGTAAGCTCTGGCATCCGCTGCGCTGATAGTCTGCGCGCGGTCTTGGCGCACATCGTCCACCGCCATAAGCTGCAAGTGAGCTGCTTTAGCGATCAAATCCTTGGCGCGCTGCTCATCCGCTGCACTTTTGACGCCCGGAAGCTCAACCAAAATATAGCTCTCGCCCTGCTTTGCTACCGTTGGCTCCGCAAGTCCGAATTGATCCAAGCGGTTGCGGATAGTTTCTACGGCCTGTTCGATCGCGTATTTTTTAGTCGCTTCGACCTCCTCAGGCGTTAGCGTGACGCGGTATTTTTCGCCAGATTTTTGAATGTCTAATCCGCTTGCGGCGCTATGCAAAATCGCATCAAATTTAGAAGCCTCGTCTGCGTCTAAAATTTCAAACTCAAACGAATCGCCTTCTAATTTTAGCCCGTCCATCAATAGATCGTCGCGCTTGGCGGCGTAATTGACGCTAGCGGCGATCGATTTGATCTTCGAAACGACCGCTTCGTCGCTTTGAACTTCCAAAAGCATATGCAGGCCGCCTTGCAGATCCAGACCCAAGTTTATCTTGCTTCCCTTTTCGGTCTGAAAGATCGAAGGCGCGGCAAAAATCGCCGAAAAAATAACCGCAGCCAAAAAGATCAGCAGACGGTATGAAATTTTACTGCTCATCTAATTTTCTTGCCACAAATTGTTTATCCAGCTCAACCATGACCTCATCGTTAAGCTTAACTGTGATAAAATCATTGTTTGTTTTAACGACCGTGCATTTTATGCCACCGCTAGTTATGATCTTATCGCCTTTGCCGAGCGCATCGACCATCGCTTTATGATCCTTGGCCTGCTTTTGCTGCGGTCTGATAATCAAAAAATACATAATCGCAAAGATTACGACGATAGGCAGGATTGATGCAAAGAAGTTTCCTTGTTCCATGTGTTTCCTTTATTAGAAATTTAAAAAGTAGCTATTTTACATTAAGTTACATAAATAAAGGCTTTGTTCTTGCCCTTGCGCTTTCAAATTTTATTTTCGTAGAAATTTTAAGCTCTAAATTTGACGGCTTGGCTGCTTTGGCGGCGGAATTTTTCTCGCCCCTGATCGCGATAGCGGCACTTTTTTATCTGCTAAAAGCAAGCAAGGCGGAGTGGTTTTGGTGCGGATTTTTTATCGGCGCGCTGTGGATGCACTGGATCAGCTTCAGCCTGATCTATTTCGATCTTGCGTTTTTGATCCCGCTTGAAATTCTTGGAATTTGCCTCGTTTATGCCTTTATTTTCCGCATCTTTGCGATCTTTGACGCGCCGGTTTTGCGCGCCGCGTGCCTTTTAATTCTAAAATTTATCCATCCTTTCGGCTTTGATTGGCTAAATTTTGAACTGCTGCTAAGCCATGGAATTTTCAGAGCCGATCTTAGCGCGCTGGCTCTTGTTTTAGCGGGGCTTTGCGCGGTTTTGTATCTACGGGGGTGCGGCGCCCGGGCTAAACTTAATGCCGCGATCTTTGCGGTATTTTTGATCTGCGCGCTGCAATTCAGCCAAAAAGAGCCCGAACCGCTACCGATTAAAATTTTACTCGCAAACACCGATATTTCGCAGCATGACATCTGGGCGAAAGATAAAATTTTATCCGCCGCGTTGGCAAATTTGGCTCGGATTGATAATGCGATCGCGGCGGGACAGGACGCGATAATCTTGCCCGAAAGCGCCTTTGCGATGCCGCTAAATTTAGAAAACGTGCTAGTTGAAGCCCTAAAGGAAAAATCGCGCGCAATTACTATCGTAGCGGGCGCGGAAGCGTATGAGAACGGGAAATTTTACAACAGCGCCTATCTTTTTGCGAACGGGGAAATGAAGCGCTTCGATAAGCACATTTTGGTGCCGTTTGGCGAAATGGTGCCACTGCCGGAATTTGCGCGAAATTTCATCAACCGCGTGCTGTTAGGCGGCGCGACCGATTTTTCGACGGCTAGCGGTTTTAGCGACTACGAGCTTGGCGGCAAAAGCGTAAGAAGCGCCGTTTGCTACGAGGCTACGCGCGCAGAGCTTTACGAGGGCTCGCCCAAATATGTCGTAGCGATCAGCAATAACGGCTGGTTTGTGCCGAGCTACGAGCCCTATTTACAGCGCCTCATAATCCGCTACTACGCGAGCTTGCACGGTACATTGATCTATCACGCCGTAAACGGCAGCGCTAGCGAGATAATCGCTCCGAAAAAGATCTGGATAAACCGCCTTAAAGATCATCTAAAATAGCCTAAAAAGTTATTTTTAAACGACTTTTGGATAATATTTTAAAATTTTATTAGGAGCTAAATTTATGGCTAAATACAATCGCATACTCGTAAAATTTTCGGGTGAAGCGCTAGCGGGAGAGAACGGCTTTGGGATCGACAGCGAAATTTTAAAATTTATCGCCAAAGAGATCAAGCAGCTCGTAGAGGGCGGCATCGAAGTGGGCATCGTAATCGGCGGCGGCAACATCATAAGAGGCGTAAGCGCCGCAGCTAGCGGTATCATCAAACGCACCAGCGGCGATCATATGGGCATGCTAGCCACCGTCATCAACGCAATCGCGATGAGAGAGGCGCTAGAATACGCAGGTATGGACGTACGCGTCCAAAGCGCGATAAAGATGGAAGCGATCTGCGAGACTTTCATCATCGGCCGCGCTAAAAGGCACCTCGAAAAAGGTCGCGTCGTGATCTTTGCCGCGGGCACCGGAAATCCATTCTTCACGACCGATACTGCGGGCACTCTCCGCGCGATCGAGATCGGAGCCGACGCTATCATAAAAGCCACCAAAGTTATGGGGATCTACGACAAGGATCCGCAAAAATTTAAAGACGCCAAATTGCTTTCCAAAGTCACTTACGATCAAGCCCTGCACGACAACATCAGGGTGATGGACGATACGGCTATCGCGCTTGCTAAAGACAATGCGCTTCCGATCATCGTGTGCAATATGTTTAAGAGCGGAAATTTATACAAAATCGTCGATGGCGGAGATCTAAGCTCCTGCTCGATCGTAAAAAACTGAAATTTTAAATTTAAGGAGAATTGATGAGAACCGAACAAATTGTAGCCAAGGCTTTAAAAGTAACGGGCGGAGACCGATATAAACTATCTTTGATGATAAGCAAACGCGCCGAGCAGCTAGCTGCGGGCGAACCGCCGCTGATAGAGAACGTAGATACTCGCAGGATGAAATTTGCCGATATAGCAATCTTGGAACTAGCCGAAGGTAAGATCGCATTAGATGGAATCGTTGACAAGGATTAATGATAACTTCTTAGAAAGTCTCATCGACGATGTCGTCGATACCAAAGATATACAAAGCGCCAAGCAGCTGCTTTATAATCTAAAAGATCCTACTCCGTTACTGGTGGATGCTATAAATTTATGCATCGCGCAGCACGACGGGCAGTTTCGCAAAAGCGGCGAGCCGTATGCGATCCATCCGATTTTGGTAGCTTGCTTCGTATCTTTTATGGGCGGAGACGACGCGATGGTGATATCTGCGCTATTGCATGACGTAGTAGAGGATACAGATTACAGCATCGAGCAGGTTAGACAAAGATTCGGCGACGAAGTAGCCAAAATCGTAGAAGGGCTTACTAAAATCGTAAACATCAGGGAGGATAAGCTGGCTCCATCCGGCGATAGCAACGCCAAGCTTCGCACCACCGCGCTTACCTTCCGCAGGATGCTGATGATCTCCATTAACGATCAGCGCGTCCTAGTCGTAAAGCTCTGCGACAGGCTGCACAATATGCTAACCCTAGACGCACTTCGCCCCGATAAGCAAAAACGTATCGGCGAGGAGACGCTTTTGGTTTACGCGCCGATCGCGCACAGGCTTGGAATTTCATCGATCAAAAACGTGCTTGAAGATCTTAGCTTCAAATACGTCATGCCTAAAGAGTATTCGGCGATCGCCGATTACGTCGAGGAGCACAAGCAGCAACTTCAGATGAGCTTGAGCAAATTTAGCGAAAAGATCAAGGAGTATATGCTCTCAAACGGCTTTAGCGAGGACAGCTTTGAGATCCAAAAGCGGATGAAGCACTACTACTCGATCTTTTTAAAGATGCAGCGCAAAGGAATTTCGATCGAGGAGGTGCTTGATCTTTTGGCTATCCGCATCATCGTGCAAAAGCCGATGGATTGCTACTTGGCTCTTGGCATCATCCATACTAAATTTAATCCGCTCATATCGCGCTTTAAGGATTATATCGCACTTCCGAAGCAAAACGGATATCAGACGATCCACACGACCGTTTTTAATGAAAGTATGATCGTAGAGGTGCAGATCCGCACCTTTGATATGCATAACACCGCAGAATTCGGTGTCGCCGCGCACTGGAAATATAAATATAGCGGCTCGATCAATCCGAAGCTCGATTGGCTAAACGATATCGGCATGCAGGAAGAGGACGACGCCAACGCCGAGGATCTTTACGAATATGCTAAAGACAGCCTCTACGTAGAAGATATCGCCGTGTATTCGCCCAAGGGTGGAATTTTTACATTGCCGCGCGGCGCTACGGCGCTTGATTACGCCTACGAGATACACTCTCAAGTGGGCTTAAAAGCGACCGAGGCCTTTATAAACCGCGTCAAGGTGCCGCTATTAACGGAGCTTAAAAACGGAGATATCGTTCATATCATCACCGGAAGCGAGCCACACTATCGCTGCAGCTGGCTAAGCTCGGTCAAAACCGGCAAGGCGCGCGCGACGATAAAGGCGTTTTGCAAGCAAAAGATCAGAGATATAAATTTTGAAGTAGCGATTAAAATTTTATGCGCGATCTTTACGACGAGCAAGGAGAGCATTCTAAGCTGGCTTGAAAAAGAAAATTTAAGCAAAAAGATCGGCAAAGCTGCCTACGACTCGGTATTTTTAAAAGACGTCGTAAATGCGCTGAAAAAATACCCGCTCAAAGAGAAATTTTTCAATATGAAATTTCGCAGCAAGTATGAGATTGAGAAGCAAAAATTTGACAACATCGTGGTGTATTCAAATTTTAAAATCGACGAGGTCGAGTTTGATTACTGCTGCAACCCAAAGCGCGGCGACGACATCATCGGCTTTCGCAACGGACACGGCGTAACGGTGCATCATAAGCTGTGTGAACGCGCAAGCGAGCTAATCAAAACCGATGAGATGATCTTCGTAAAATGGACGCGCAATGCGCCGCACCGCTACAAGATAATATTAAATTTAGAAAATAAGCGCGGCTCGCTGGCGGCGTTTTTGAACTATTTAGTCAAGCTCGAGGTCGATCTAGTGTCGATAAGCCTCAACGAAAATAGTGAAACGACGTCGGATTATTTTGAGATCATAATCGAGCTGAACGAAAATTTAGACTCCACTGAGATTAAAGATAAACTCAAAAACCGTTTTAAAATCGTGGATTTCGTATCGCTTACGGACGTATATAAAAACTAATAAGGGAGAGCAAATGGCTGACATTCAAGGCATTATGGAAAATTTTAAGCGCGGTGTCGCGGAGATCATCGGCGAAGAGCAAATAGAGGCACTGATTAGGCGCTATTACGACAGCGGCGAGGTCTTTTACGTCAAAATCGGCATGGACCCCACTGCTGCGGATCTACACCTAGGACACGCCGTCGTGCTAAATAAGCTTGCATTTTTGCAAAACCACGGCGCGATCGTGCAGTTTCTAATCGGCGATTTTACCGCTCAAATCGGCGATCCTACGGGCAAGAGCGAGACTCGTAAAAAGCTAGCGCGCGAAGTCGTGCTTCAAAACGCCAAAACCTATGAGCAGCAGGTCTTTAAAATTTTAAATCCCGCAAAAACTAAGGTGATGTTTAACTCCGAATGGACCAACCGCCTGGGTGCTAGCGGAATGATTGAGCTATCAAGCACTTTCAATGTTGCCAGGATGCTTGAGCGCGACGACTTCGAGAAGCGCTACAAGGCTGAACAGCCGATTAGCATCAGCGAGTTTATGTATCCGCTACTGCAAGGATACGACAGCGTTTGCATGAAATGCGATATAGAATTTGGCGGTACCGATCAGAAATTTAATCTTTTAATGGGTCGCCAGCTGCAAAGAATTTATGATGTCGGCAAAGAACAAAGCGTCGTGATGATGCCGCTTTTAGTAGGTACCGACGGCACGAATAAGATGAGCAAGAGCCTTGGTAACTATATCGGCGTAACCGATACGCCTCATGATATGTACGGCAAGGTGATGAGTATCAGCG
>CALKQT010000076.1 GCA_937990735.1 uncultured Campylobacter sp.
TGATCCGCGGCGAAAAAAAGGGCGAGATCTGCTTAAACGGCGCGGCCGCACGCAAAGTCTGCGTCGGCGACGTCGTCATTATCGTGGCCTATGCTCAGATGGGCGCCAAAAAAGCGAAGAATTTCGAACCAAAAATCGTGCAGGTAAACGCGAAAAACGAGATCGTAAAATAGCATGGCACCGTGCCTCGAGGAGCTTTTCGCCTCGCCGCAGCACTACGAAAGATACAAAACGCGGCTGGGTAAAAAGCTGGGCGAGTTTCGCTTCGGCTTTATGAGCGACGCAAAATGGCGCAAGCTCTTTTCGGCGATCTGCGCCGAAGGCTCGCCCGTAAGACATTGCGAGATTTATGATTTCTTCGGCTCCTGCGTAAACGAAATAAAATTCGCCCTGCCCGCGGCAGACTACGCGCAAGGCATATGCGAAAACTACATCTCGCAGCGCCTCACGACGAGCGAAAAGCCCACCCTCTACGCCGAGATAGAATATATAGAATTTGCGAAATTTTACGACTTCGCAAGCTGCGGCGCGCTGCTACCGCCCGAGCACAAAAGCCAAGACCTTGATGCCATAGCGCGCTATTTAGAGCGCCTGGGCAAATTTGAGATGGAGCCGGGCGAGCAAAGCTTAAAAATTTACGGCTACAGGCGCTAGCTCTTTGCGCGAAGTTTTGCTACATTGTGCGCAAGCGCACCCGCTACATCGTGCACTAAGAGGCGCAATTTGCGCTAAATTTCACTCAGAACAGCCCGTTATAGCCGCTTTTCGACCCACAAAAAAAGGAGCAAATTTGAACTACGAAGAATTTTATGGCGCCGTCTGCGAAATGGTGGAAAAATTTGAAGCGAACGGGGCTGCAAACAAGGAGCCGGACGCATATCTACTCGCGCTTTTGAAGCTACTTGAGGCACGCGGCAGCGAGCCCTTTAGCGCAGAGCTGATGCTTGAAATTCTAAGCGCGGCGTTTGAGAGCGAGAGGGTGGAATTTAACGAGACGTGGCTTGAGATAGAGCGGGCGCCCGAGCTTGCGCACTTCTGCAAAGATGATCCTGCGGGCGGCGGCGATACGTTTCGTTCGGCGGAGGAGCCAAAAACCGCTGCGGATATAATGCGCT
>CALKQT010000077.1 GCA_937990735.1 uncultured Campylobacter sp.
TTATGCGGGTAAATTTATAAGCTAAATTTAAAGCGCAAAGCGGCGAATAGGCTTTGCCGCGGGGCCAAGCGGCGAAATTTGAGGCGCTAAATTTAAAAGTGGACGCGCGATGAACGCGATGAAATTTATTAAAATTTACGCAGCTTTGGTGCGCGAAGCGATGCGGCAGGCACGGCGACGCCCCAGTCGCCGCGAGGTTTTAACGACGAGTTTGAGTCGTAAATTTTAAGCGCTCCGTTTCAAAGCGAAATTTCGAGCGAGGAATTTCAAGCGCTCAAATTTTAAAAGCGCTTTCGAAAGTAGCGAGACGGGGCTGTACGACACTGCGAGCTCGTAAAATTTAAAGGCGAATTTCAAGGTGCGCAAAACGGTTTAAATTTTTAAATTTCGCCGGCGCGGGATTTAAAAATTTAAACGTAATTATCTATTATAATATTTAAGGACAAAGGTGAAAAAGGTTCATTTTATCGGCATCGGCGGCATAGGGATATCGGCATTAGCGAGATTTTTACACGAGAAAAATTTTATTATTTCGGGTTCGGATATCAAAGAGAGCGAGACGACCTACAAGCTAAGAGCTAGCGGCATGGAGATCATCACGCCGCACGATGCTTCGGCGATCAAAGATCAGGAGATCGTCATCTACTCCGCCGCGATCAAAGAGGACAACGTCGAGCTGCAAGCCGCGCGCAAAAAGGGGATCGTCTGCCTCTCACGCAAGGAAGCCCTGCCCTTCGTGCTAAAAGACAAGCGCGTCTTCGCAGTCGCCGGCGCGCACGGCAAAAGCACCACGAGCGCGATAACCTCGGCGCTGATAAACGGCTCGGTTATCATCGGCGCGATCTCCAAGCAGTTCGGCTCGAATATGAAGTACGAAAACAGCGAAAACATCATCTTCGAAGCCGACGAGAGCGATTCGAGCTTTTTAAATTCCAACCCCTACGTCGCGGTCGTGACCAACGCCGAGCCCGAGCATATGGATCATTACGACAACGATTTGGATAAATTTCACGCGGCGTATCGCGGCTTTTTGGAACGCGCCAAGATCCGCGTGATAAACGCCGAGGATGAGTTTTTAAGCTCGATAAAGCTCGGCTGTATCAAGCTCTTTCCTTCGCGCGACATAACGGATCTGAAGGTGCTGCTGCGCGATCATCAGCCGTTTATGAGCTTTAATCTAAAAGAGCTCGGACGCTTCGAAGTTTACGGGCTCGGAAGGCACATCGCAATCGATGCGTCGCTAGCGATCCTAGCCGCAGCGTGCGAGACGGGACTAGAGCAGATCCGCAAAAATTTACTAAATTACAAAGGGATCAAAAAGCGCTTTGACATCCTGTGCGCCACCCCAAACTTCGTGCTCATAGACGACTACGGCCACCACCCCACCGAGATCAGAGCGACTCTGCAAAGCGCGCGCGAATACGCTAGCCTGCTAGGTCTTAGCAAGATCACGGCGATCTTTCAGCCGCACCGCTTCAGCAGGCTTAAGGCGAATTTAAACGCCTTTAAGGAGTGCTTTGCGGGCGTGGAGGAGCTCGTGGTGCTGCCCGTTTACGCTGCGGGCGAGCCTAGCAACGGCATCGACCTGAAAGAGGAATTTAAGGGGCTCGGGGCACTATTTACCGAGCGGGTCTTTAGAAACGGCGAGCGGATAGAATTTAGCGATATTTTCGGCGTCCGCCACATCATAAACGACGGGCTCGTGATCGGATTTGGCGCAGGCGACATCACCTATCAGCTGCGCGGAGAATTTTAGGCTTGAAAACTCTCGCCGAATTCATGAGACAAACTCCGCTGCGGGCGGGCAAGGATAAAATTTGAGATTTTTAGTATTTGTTTTCGCATTTTTATTTATCGCGGCGATTTTCTTCGTACGGAACGAAATTTTAAGCAAAAGGGCTAAAATCATCGCCACGGCGCTGATCGTGCTGCTATGCGCGGGGGCGTATCTTTACGAAAGCGCAAGCGAGCGCTCCGCCAAGCTTGAGGAGGAGATGGTTTTTAAATTTAACGCAGGCGCCAGATTAAGATGCGGCGGCGCGATAAATTTCGCTTCCGAAACGCACGGCTCTATAAATTCCTCTCCCGAAAAACACGGCGCGGATGCGAAAAATTTGGGCTCGCAAGCGGACGAAGTAAATTTAAATGCGCGGGGCAAAACCGCTTCCGCCGCTCAAAGCTCCACCGTTCAAACGAACGAGCAGGCTTCCGCTGAGCAAAACTATTCCCCGCAAACTAGCGGCGCTGTCTCGGGCGGGCAAAATCCCGCACAAAGCCCTACTTCGCAAAATTCCGCTGAGCCGGGACAAAATTTAAAATCTCAAAATTCTACGCAGCAGAACGATACGCAGAACCGCATTCAGCAAAATTCCGCGAGCCAAGGAGGTATGCGAAGCTCTGCCTCACAAAATTCAGCGCAACGAGACGACACGCAAACCTCCGATCCCCAAGGCTCCGCGCAGAATTTTAACGCAGCCGAGCAAAATTCCATGCAAGTCTCCGCGCAGAATTCTAAAACTACGCAAAATTTTGCCGCAGACAAAGAGCAAGGCTCCGCGCAGATCGTGACGCGAGAGAGCTTCACCTACTCCTTTTCGCTGGGAGCTTTCATCGCCAAAAAAAGTGCGGGCGCGGAGTTTAAGGGCAAAACCTACAAGATTAAAGAGTGCGTTTATGATCAGTGACGAACTCTTTACGCGCCTCGATTTGAGCGAGTATCTAGCGAAATTTAAAAGCTTTTTGGCGCGCGAAAAGCCGCTGTTTTTAAGCGGCGATAGTAAGCTAAATTTTGAAAAAATTTCAGAGCTTACGAAATTTGATCTCGCGCAATGCGAGAACGTCGCAAACCTAGACGACGCGCTGATGCGCATCTCAAAACATGGCGTGCTGCATATCAGCGAAATTTACGAGTTTAGCAAGATCGTCCGATATTTTCTGTACCTCAAAAAGCAGCCCTTCGAAGGCAAACTCGCCGCTTGGCTTGCAAAGATCGAAATTCCTGCGCCCATCGCGCAATTAAAGGATTATTTCGACGACCAGGGCGGCTTTCGCGATGCGATAGACGAGCGCTTCGGCGCGCTAAATGAGGCGTTTAAGATAAAAAAGGGCGAGATCGAGCAGACGCTAAAAAGGCTGATCTATTCCAAAGCCCTTTCGCCCTATCTCGCCGATACGCAGATCCACTACATAAGCGACACCGAGGCTCTGCTGGTGCGCGGCGGCTTTAATCACGTGCTAAAAGGCAGCGTCGTAGCGCGCTCAAGCGGAGGCTATTTTTACGTGCTTCCCGACGCGATCGCGGCTCTAAAGTCCGCTCAAAGCGCGATTTTGGATAAAAAAGAACAGATCGTATTCGAGCACTGCAAGCAGATCAGCGCGGTTTTTAATAAGAATTTAGCTTTTTTAAAATTTATAAACGCCGCCTTCGATGCGATCGATGCGCTGATTGCGCGCGCAGCGATGGCAAGAGCGAGCGATTATGAGTTCGTCCTGCCCGAGCCCTCGCGCGACATCGTCCTAGATAGCTTCGCCCACCCCGCGCTTAAAAATCCAAAGCGCGTGAGCGTGGAATTTAGCGGCAAAATTCTGCTCATCACCGGCGTGAATGCGGGCGGAAAATCGATGCTTTTAAAAAGCATTCTAAGCGCGGCGCTGTTAGCCAAATACCTCCTTCCGATGCCTATTCGCGCAAGCCTCAGCCGCATCGGCACCTTTAAAGAGTTCGAGCTCATAATGGAGGATCCGCAAAACTCCAAAAACGACATCTCGACCTTCGCGGGCAGGATGGTTGCCTTTAGCAAGCTGTTCGGGCGCAAAGAGATTTTAATCGGCGTCGATGAGATCGAGCTGGGTACCGATTTTGAGGAGGCTGCGAGCCTATATGGCGCGATGATCGAGCAGCTGATAAGCGGCGATGTAAAAATGATCATCACCACGCATCACAAGCGCCTAGCGATGCTGCTCGCAAAGGATCCACGCGTGGAGCTGCTGGCGGCGCTTTACGACGAGAAAAACAGCGCGCCGAAATATGAGTTTTTAAAGGGCACGATCGGCAAATCCTACGCCTTTGAAACCGCGCTACGCTACGGCATAGCGCAAAACCTAATCGCTGCGGCGCGCAAAAACTACGGCGAAAACAAAGAGAACTTAAACGAAGCGATCTCAAAAGCGATAAATTTAGAGCTTGAGCTAAAGCAAAAACTAGCCCAAACGCAGCAAAAAGAGGAGAAATTAGACGCGCTGAGCGAAGCGCTAAAAGATCAGCGCGCGCGCGCGCAAAGCGAGCTGAGAGCCGAGCTTTCAAGGCTGCAAAACGAATACTACCGCGCGATTTCGGAGGCCAAACGCAGCGTGAGCCTAAGCGATGTGCGCGAAAAGCAGCGCGCCATAAACCGCGCAAACGAGCTCGCACGAGCCGTGCAGCAGCCCGAACTCAGCGCTCCTGAGCCGCAAAGCTTCAAGGTGGGCGATCGCGTAAAATACGGCAAGATCAAGGGCGAAATTTTATCGCTCAGCAAAACCCAGGCGCTGATGCTAAGCGACGGTATCAGGCTGCGTGTGCCGCTTAGCGAGCTAAAGCGCAGCGGTGCGATGCCCGCGCCCGCAAAAAATATCAGCATCAAGGTGCAAAAGCCCGCCTCCGCGTCGCTCGTGCTCGATCTGCACGGCTTGCGCGCCGAGGAAGCGATCAGCAGGCTCGATAAATTCATCAGCCAAAGCCTCGTGATGGGCTTTGATGAGATCATCGTAAAACACGGCATCGGCACGGGCAAGCTCGCGTTCGCGGTAAAGGAGTTTTTAAAATCGCACCCCAGCGTCAAGGGCTTTCGCGACGGCACGCCCGCAGAAGGAGGCTTCGGCTCAAAGGTCGTCTCGCTTTAGGCTTTGGCCCAAAGGCCTTTTCGCTTCAGACGCGAACGCGAACGATGCGGAATTCGCCCCATTTCATCTATGCCTTCGCCGAGGTTTGCAAAAGCACGGGTGCTTTTAACGTAGAATTTCGCCGCGAAATTTTGAAATTTATCCTCGGCTTTAAATTTAGTCCATGTTAGTTTTGTGACGGACTTTGCGCTAGAATTTTGAAGGTGCGGCCATGCTAGAATTTCATGTGGCGTAGCCGCAATAAAAAGAATTTAACGCGAGCTGAAAGCTCGCCCCTTGAGCGTGCCAGGGGTTAGGGGATTTTAAGGGGGAAGGGGAGCGCCTCGCAAGTAGCGCCCCTTCCCCCTTAAGAGAAAACGCCGCCACGCCCCAAATTCTAGAGGCAAATTCTACATAGAGAAATTTTAAATTTATTACAAAATAAAATTCCGTTTAAATTTTAATTCGTGATATATCTTGGGGCGGGAAGGGGCCCCAATTGCGAGGTCACACCTCTCGCAGAGGGTGGCGCTGCCCCGCAGCACCGCATTGCTCTGCTCGCCCACAAACCCCACCCATCCCCCGACGACGCTAGCGGTGCGGGCTACGCTCTCGTTAAATTTTGCTAAGTATACGAATATATAAATTTTACGCTGGTTTCGCGCTCTATAGATGAAATTTCGCGTTGCGAAATTTAAGCAAATTTGACAATATAATT
Source organism: uncultured Campylobacter sp. (assembly GCA_937990735.1). Taxonomy (GTDB): domain Bacteria; phylum Campylobacterota; class Campylobacteria; order Campylobacterales; family Campylobacteraceae; genus Campylobacter_B. Next base: position 5,579 of record CALKQT010000077.1, read on the forward strand.
AGCACCAAGCCTTAAATTTAAAAGCAAAGCTCTAAATTTCAATGTCCAGATCCACAGGTTCGATCTGCAGCCCGCGCAGATCTGCGAGATGCTGCACCGCGGCGTCTGTCTCGGCGTTTTTTGGAAGCACGATATGAAAGCCGCGATCAAACGCCAAGAAAAAATTCTCTCCACTCGCAGCGATTCGATTTAGCGAGCGCGCGGCAAATTTCTCGCTTGCGCGCGGCTCGCCCTTTGAAAATGAAATTTCATCCTCGCCCGCGATAAATTCCATCTCTATTTTTGAGTCTTGCGCGAGCTTAGCAGCATCCAGATGCTTTCTTAGCATGCGGCGGTAAAATTTCGGATAAAAAATAAGCCACGCCGCACCCAAAACAACCGACGCTATGCTTGCAATCGGCGCCGTTTTTAAAAGCCCGTCGATGATGATGCCAACGAGCAAAAACTCAAATGGTATGGCGTAGGTGCTGATGAGGCGCTGCTTGCGCGCCTTTTTGCTGTAAAGCAGCATAAATTTATTGAGATTATCGACGTCGCGATTGGTGATACGTACTTTCATATTTTTCCTTTAATTTTTCCGTAATTGTAGCGAAGCCGCCTTAAATTTGCGTCCGTTAACTTCCGTGAGATAAAATCGCGCTTTTAAAGGAGCGCCCGTGAAATCTTTATTAAAAATCAACGGATTTTTGCCGTTTTTGGCGATTATGTTTATCAACGCAAGCGTCGATCTGGGCCATAAGATCACGATTCAAAACGTCCTTGTCAAAAGCGCCGATTCAGGCGCTCTCATAGCTCTAACATCGCTTGTAAATTTGCTGATTTTGCTGCCTTACGTATTTCTTTTTAGCGCCAGCGGCTATCTCAACGACAAATTCTCGCGTACCCGCATTACGCGGATCTGCGCGAAACTCGGCGTCGCGCTTACCGCGCTCATTACGCTCGGATATGCGTGCGGGTGGTTTTATTTCGCATTTTTTATGACGATCCTGCTTGCGGCGCAAAGCGCGATCTACTCGCCCGCCAAATACGGCCTGATTAAAAAGATCGTCGGCGCAAAAAATTTAGGCGCGGCAAACGGCCTCGTGCAGGCTCTTACCATCATCGCGATTCTGCTTTCATCTCTTGTTTTTTCGGTAATTTTCGAGCTGTTTGCAGCTCGCAGCAGCGACGCGGGCGAGCTGATGAGCTCGGTTTGGTTTATCGGCGTGCTTTTGGTCGCGGGCTCCGTGCTTGAAACATACTACTCGTATAAAATTCCATTCTTCGACGCCGCGCAGCCACAGGCGGAATTTAATAAAGACGACTATCTTAAGCTTCGCTATCTAAGGCAAAATTTAAATTTTGTGCTAAAAGACAAAAATGTCCTACTCTGCACGCTGGGACTTGCGATGTTTTGGGCGGTCTCTCAGCTCGTGATCGCGACCTTCCCGGCTCACTACAAGAGTCTTAGCGGCAGCGACAACGTAATGGTGATCCAGGTGATCTTAGCTCTTAGTGCGATCGGAATCGCGCTAGGCTCGATCTTTGCGGGTAGCTACTGTAAAAAACATATCGAGCTTGGTATCGTGCCGTTCGGCGCATTCGGGCTTGCGCTCGCGCTAATGGTGTTAGCCAACGCGCACTCGGTATTTTGGCTCGGCACAGCATCGTTTTTCTTCGGATTTAGCGGCGGAATTTTCATCGTGCCGCTCAACGCCGTTATTCAGTTTTTTACTGCCGACGAGCGCATGGGGCGGGTGCTCGCGGGCTCAAATTTTATTCAAAATATCTTTATGGTGCTGTTTTTGCTCATCGCCATCATCTTGGTGCATTTTGCGGTCGCCAGCGGCGAAATTTTCGTTATGGCGGCACTGTGCGTGCTCATCTGCGGGATCTTCGGCGCGAAATATTTGCCGCAGCTTTTCGTTAGAATTTTACTCATTCCGTTTATGAAATTCGGCTACCAAGTCCACGTAGACGGCATCGAAAACATCCCGCAAAAAGGCGGCGTACTGCTTTTGGGTAACCATATCAGCTGGATCGATTGGGCGGTGGTACAGCTTGCGTGCCCGCGCGGCGTGCGCTTCGTGATGCATCGCAGCTACTATGATCTGTGGTATTTGAAATGGTTTTTTAAAATTTTCCGCGTCATTCCGATCGGAGCGGGCGTGAGCAAAAGCGCGATCGAAAGCATCCGCGAGGCGCTAAATGCTGGTGAAGTAGTGGGGCTCTTCCCCGAAGGCCACATCAGCTACAACGGCCGCATAGACGAGTTTCAGGGTGGATTTGAGCTAGCCGCGCACGATACGAACTCCGTAATCGTGCCTTTTTATATCAGGGGGCTTTGGGGATCGACGTTTTCGCGCGCCAGCGAGCATTATAAAAGAACGATCTCGCAAAGCGGCAAAAATGCACTTCGCGTAAGCTTCGGCGCGCCGATCGAGGCAAATTCCAAGGCGCATGAAGTAAAACGCGCGGTAACGGAGCTGTCGTTTTTCAGCTGGGGCAAATATCTCGCAAGCCTAAAGCCGCTTGCCTACAACTGGCTAAATCAAGCCAAAAGATCGCCTTTTAAGCGCGTAGCGGTCGATAGCACGGGAGTGAGCTTCACAAATTTAGCGATGATGAGCGCCGTTTCGATACTTCGCAAAAGACTAAAAAGCCGCATAAGCAGCGAGGAAAACGTCGGTATCATTTTGCCTAGCTCGGTTATCGCAAGCGCCGTAAATTTAACGCTTTTTGCGATGGGCAAAACGAGCGTAAATTTAAACTACACGCTAAGCGAGGAAAATTTAATCTACTGCGCGGATAAAGCAAATATCCGCACAATCATCAGCTCGCGTAAATTCGTAGAAAAGCTCAAATCAAAGGGTTTTGAGCTGGAAAGCTCGATCGGCGATCGGCTCGTGTACCTTGAGGATCTAAGCGAGGGCGTCTCTAAAAACGAGCGCATAGCCTGCGCGCTAAAATCGCTGCTAATGCCTAAAATTTTATTTCGCGCGCTGTATTTTAAGCCGCACGCGATAGATGACGTAGCTACGATTTTATTTAGCAGCGGCAGCGAGGGAAAGCCCAAAGGCGTGGTTTTGACGCATAAAAATATAATGGCGAATGTCCGTCAAATTTCGGAGCTCATAAACGCCACCGAGCACGACGCGATTTTGGCGTCGCTGCCGATCTTTCACTGCTTCGGGCTTACCGTAACGACGCTCTTTCCGCTAAACGACGGAATTTTAAGCATCCACGTGCCCGATCCTACGGACGCCTTTAGCGTCGGCAAGATGAGCGCGAAATACGGCGCTACGATAATGTTCGGTACGTCGACGTTTTTTAGACTCTACACCAAAAATAAAAGGCTCAATCCGCTTATGCTGGCAAGCATTCGCCTAGCGATTGCGGGCGCGGAGAAGCTAAACGAAAACGTCCGAAAGGAATTTAAGATAAAATTCGGCATCGAAATTTACGAGGGCTACGGCACGACCGAGACTGCGCCGGTGGTGAGCGTAAATACGCCGAATGTCCTCGAGCCCGATTTTTTCAAAGAGCTTCACTTCAACCGCGAAAAGAGCGTCGGCTTGCCGCTTGCAGGCACGGTCATAAAAATTACCGATCCCGCCTCGCTGCAGCCGCTGCCAAACGGCCAGGAGGGGCTTATCTTAATCGGCGGACATCAGGTTATGAAGGAATACTACGATGAGCCGGCCAAAACCACCGAAGCGATTGCACAAATAAACGACGTGCGCTACTACAAAAGCGGCGACATCGGCTATATCGACGACGACGGGTTTTTATTTATCACAGACCGCCTTTCGCGCTTTGCCAAAATCGGCGGCGAGATGATCAGTCTGGGCGCGGTAGAGAGCGCTGTGGGCGAAATTTTAGGCGAAAGCGCGATCTATTCGTGCGTGAACTTAAAAGACGAGAAAAAGGGCGAGAAGATCGCTCTGCTTTACGTGGGCGAGGCGAACGAGGATGAAATTTCGCGCCGCCTAAAGGACTCCGCGCTGGCGCCGATAATGCAGCCAAGCGTCGTGAAAAAGGTCGAGCAAATCCCGGTGCTCGGCAGCGGCAAGGTAAATCTCAAAGCGGTAAAGGATCTGGCGATAGAGCTCGGGCTTTAGGGCAAAATCTAAGTAAAAGGATTTGGTTAGTGCGAGGCTTTAAAACCGCAAAATTCCGGCCATATCGCAGAGTGGTAGAATTTTGGTTGTATCGTAGCGTGGCGAAATTTTGCGGTGCAAAATTTTAATTGATTGAAATTGTATGGTATGAAATTTAAAACTCTAGGAATTGAAAAGCCCGTGCGATAAAAATACGCTGCGAGTGCAAGATGACGGGGCTACTGACGCTGCTCGTCGTTATTGGCTATAAAACAAGAGCGTGACGGCAAAATTTCGCGATGTGGATTTGTGAAGCTGGGGGGGGTCTAAGGCATTAAATTTCAGGCTGCAAAATTCAAAATTGAGAAAAATCTAGCTGCTAAATTTCGATTAATTCAGTTTGTAAAATTACGCGCATAAGGCGTCTTAGTACAATATGGAATTCCGTGCTTAAAATTCCACGCCGCGACATAAAAAGGAATTTTAATCGTGGCAAACAAGCGCGATATATCGGCTCAACCGTGAAATTCCACATTAAAATTTTACGTCGAAACCGCAGACGAAATTCCGCAAAATTCTATTGAAATTCTATGAAATTTTACCGAGAATGAAATTCTTTAAATTTCGTAACGGAGCGAATTTCAAAATTCCGCTCCGCTACTCAAGAATTCCGCAGCGTACTATCTTACATAAAACTCCGCTAGCGCGTTTTTAGACGTAACATTTTTGCCCACAGATTCTTCTTTGCCGTCCGCCGTTAGCTTAAATTCCGGCGCCAAATCTACGCTCTTATCGTTATTGACGACGAAATTAAGCTCTATCGTTGCGCTAGACGGCGCCGCTTTATCGGAGATGCCGTAATCGGCTTTTAATTGCTCGGGCGTCAATTGCGAATGATACGCCACATTTTTCAAGAAGTCTATTACAGCAGGCAGATATGTATCCGTTTTCTTAGGATCATCGCCCTTCAGAATCTCGCTTTCTAGTGAGCTATCGCAATCGACCAATTTCTTCTGATCTGAGTATTCTATCTTACCTTTTGCTTTTATAGTCTCTTGGAATTTCGCGTCGTTTAGTTTGCAAAGCTTGTTGGCTAGCTGAAGCAAGCCATCTTTATCATAGGCTTTGCCTTTGTAGAAATTCATAGCACTATCTATATCCATGTCTAAAGTCTTTTTCTTATATTCCTCAAGACGTTTTTTGGTCGCTTTCTCGCGTTCGGCATTCAGTGCTTCCATATCTATGTCGCACACCATGGTGACGGATTTTAATCCGCCGCGATCAGCCTTTGACCACGTGATATTTTTACATCTTTTCGACCCCTCGATCGCCGTGCCTATACTCATAGATTTAAAATCGGGCAAAGTATAGTTTTTGACGAGTTCTATCTCGTCCTCACCGCATCCTGCTAACACCAAAGCCGCCGCTACGGCACCCATCATATATCTGAACTTCATACTTACTCCTTAAGATTAAAGTAAGGAATACTAGCCCCCCGCTTAAAATTTGATTAAATTTGAGGTAAATTTTGAGATTAATTGTTAAGCATTAGCGGAATATTTTAAAATCTCACTAAATTTATCGGCAACAAAATTTTATGTGATAAAATAGGCTAAATTTTATTTGCCAGTGTGATGCAAAAAATTACAAGCAGAAAGAAGTTTTAAAATTTTATAGCTTTGTAATTTAGCTAGAGCTTTAATGATAATTCTAATTTACCGCGAAGCGCACGCTCCGCGGTAAATTTAAAGGAGGACTATTTAAAAGATGGAGCGATCTGCGCTACCCATGCCTCGATGCGGCTCTCGGTGAGGTCGCTTTGATTGTCATTGTCTAGCGCAAGGCCAACGAATTTGCCGTCCACTACGGCCTTGCTCTCGTCGAATTCATATCCGTCGGTAGGCACTGCACCTACGATATTTGCACCCGCTTTTTTGAAGTTATCGTATAGCTCGCGCATTGCGTTGCAGTAGGCGTCGCTGTAGCTTGAGCTATCGCCCATACCAAAAATCGCGACGGTCTTGCCCGCGACATCAAGGGCTGAGAAATCAAAGCCCGCCCAGTCATCCTGCAGCTCGCCGTCGTTCCATGTGGAGCTGCCGATGATGAGCGCAGTATATTTATTTAGATCTGCAGGCGCGATGTCCGCAACGTTTTTTAGCTCGTTTTCTATGCCTAGCTTTTCGGAGATTAGCTTCGCGGCGTCCTCGGTATTGCCCATCGAGCTTCCAAAAATAATTCCAACCATTTGGTATCCTTTTAATAAATTTTGTCGGTAAGCTTGTATGGTACTAATTTCATAATGAAATTTCCCTTAAAGCATTCGCTTTTTATCTCGACGTGGCGGTTAAAATTTTCATTTTTTGGATAGACAAGATACACGGCGTCGAGGTTTGCTCCGTGGCAAAGCTCTAGCGCTTTTTTTATATCATTATCATAAATGGCTAAATTTTGAGGTAGAATTTTTTTAAGGCTCGTAACCACGCCTAGGCTAAAGCCACTCTTGCGAACTACAATGAGCTCGCCCGATTTGCCCACAAGCTGCAGCTGCGCGCCTTCATTACGAAGCGCGATTTTGCAAAATACGAGGTTGCGGAACGCATCGTCTCCGTTTAGCAGCACGCCGTTATGCAAACTCACGATCGCGCGGCTTAGCCTATAAGCGGGCTTGGCGACAAATACGGGCAGTGGCATACCGCGCAGATAAGAAAAGATTATCGCGTTATCCGCCGCGCAGAATTTCACAGCGGGCTTGAAACGGTAAATTTTAAGCGCTCCTCGTTTAAGCTCGGAAGCGATAAAATTTAAAAATGCCGCTCGGAATTGCGAAGCGCCCTTTAAATTTGCGGGCGAAATTCTATAATCCGCATTAACGTTAAAATTATATAGAGCTAGCATTGCCTGCGCTCGCGAAGCCGCATCATAACCCTGCAGCGCCTCTGGCGCAATCTCGCGCCCGTTCGCATCAAAACCAAAAATTGCGCCGTCAAAGAATTTTTTATTAAAAGCTTCGGCATTTAAAATTTTATCATCAATAAGCTCGTTATCGCGCCGCAGATCCACTTTTTGGCGTTTTTCGCGTGCCGCGATAACTCGTTTTGACGCGGTAGTATCTTGTAATAAAGCTGATTTCTCGTCCGAACGCTTAGCGCAGAAAAAATTCTTTTGCGCGAAAACAGTGCCGCAAAAAATCCTTGCTGTTAAATTCCTATTCGCGCCACCTTTTTGCGCACTCTTTGCAACGCACGACTTAGAGACATTATGATTAAGTGCGTCCGATTTATCGCTTAGAAACTTTTTAGATTTTCCGCTAAATTTCTTACTTTCGGCGCGTGCAAGGTAAGTAGCGTTAAATTTGCTAGAATTTAAAAAATCCTTGGAATTTAGCTCGCCTGTTTCATCGTCGTAAGCATTTGATTGTGGCGTAGTGCGCGATTTTTTAACCGCTTGTCTGGACTTGCCGTCACTACTTAAATTCCTTGGAATTTTAATCATCTTCGCAAGGTCTGCAACCGAATTCTTGATTTAAATTGAAAACCTTACAGTATTCGCAAAATACGCAGCTAACGCTTCTTTTAGCGCATACGAGCGGGATTTTGCGCTTTTTTACTTCGCCTTTGATCTTTTTCATCGTGTTGTGGTTTAAAAAGCTCGTAAGCATCACGACACACTCGGTATCTTGCGGGATCGGCTTACGATTTACGCGATTTTCGTTTCGTGCGTCCCAGTGCTCGATATTGCTCGCGCCAAGGTCTTTTAAAACCGCCTTAATGGGTGTAATCTCATCTGCTCCTATAACTAAAACATTCATTTCATCCCCTTATATGATTGATATTCGTTATTATAACAGAGAAAGATTAAATTTAACTGATAATGTATATAAAAATTTGAAATTATAAGCCGGAATTTTACCGGCTCATATTTGATATTTATTCGCTTAAAGCTAGACTTACTGCCGCATCGATGTGGATCTGCGTAGTATCAAATAGCCACGCGGCGGTATCTGCTTGCGATACGAGCAGCCCGATCTCCGTGCAGCCCAGTATCACGCCCTGCGCGCCGCTAGCCCTAAGTCCTTCAATAATCCGTAAAAATTTCTCTTTGGAGTGCGGTAAGATTTTACCGAAGCAAAGCTCGTCAAAAATTACTTCGTTTACCGCTTCCATTTCGTCCGCATTTGGCACGAGTACCTCCACGCCACCATCTATTAGGCGCTGTTTGTAAAAATCCTGCGTCATCGTGTAGATCGTGCCGAGCAGCCCTACTTTCTGCACGCCACGTTTTCGCAGCTCACTTAACGTGGCGTCCGCGATATGCACGAAGGGCACGGAGATAGCGGCATTTATCGCCTCGTAGCACTTATGCATCGTGTTAGTGCAAAGAAAAATATAATCCGCGCCGCCACCTTGCAAAACTCGCGCGTGACGAGCTAAAATTTCACCTGCCCTGCCCCACTCATTATCTCTTTGGCACCGCTCGATCTCGTCAAAATTTAGACTACTTAGCAGGATTTCACCGCTACTTAGACCGCCTAGACGCTCGTTAATTTTGCGATTGATCCCATCATAATAGCTAATCGTAGATTCGTAACTCATGCCGCCGATTAGTCCAATTTTTTTCATGGATTTTCCTTTTGGAATTTAACGAAATTCCTGGGTCACAAATTCTGCGACCTGGAATTCTAAAAACTAACTACAAAGCTTAAGCATTCTCGCCCGTGGCGCCCGCAGAGATAACCTCATCGCCGAAATCGGCATTCGCAAGCCGTTTAAGCTGGCGGTAGCGCCTCATCGCATCGGCTTTGTTGGCTTCATAAAGCTTGCTCGCGTGCTGTGGATCGATCTTTTTAAGTGCGTTGTAGCGCACTTCGTTTAGCAAAAATTCCTCATAAAGGCTCCAGTCCGGCTCTTTGGATGAAATTTTAAGCGGATTTTTGCCCTCCGCCGCGAGCCGCGGATCGAAGGTGTAGGTCGGCCAATAGCCGCATTTGCTCGCAAGCTCGGCTTGATCGCCGGAGCTGCCCATGCCGCCTTTGATGCCGTGCGCGATACACGGCGAATACGCGATGATAAGGCTAGGTCCCGGGTAGGCCTCCGCCGCCATGATCGCTTTTAGCGTCGCGGCTTGGTTTGCGTTGGAATTTACCTGCGCGACGAAGATGTTGCCGTAGGTCATCGCGATCTGGCCGAGGTCCTTTTTCTGCACCGCCTTACCGCCCGCGGTAAACTGCGCGATCGAGCCGCGGCGGCTAGCCTTGGAGCTCTGCCCGCCCGTATTTGAGTAAACCTCGGTATCCAGTACCAGCACGTTTACGTCCTCGCCGGTAGCCAGCACGTGATCAAGCCCGCCGTAGCCGATGTCGTAGGCCCAGCCGTCGCCGCCGATGATCCACTGCGATTTTTTGTTTAGATACTGCTTCAGTTCTAAAATTTCACGAACCCCGGGCGCATCTAAATTTTGTTCTAGTAGCGGCACCAGCCTATCTCTAATCTGAGCGGATTTTAGCGTATCGTTTCTGTTTTCGATCCAGTCGTGATAAAGCGCCTTTAGCGCGTTTGGCACGCTTGAGAGCGAGTCTAGCATCAGATCCTCGATCTTATGACGCAGCGTCTCGCTTGCGATCTTCATTCCCAGCCCAAACTCGGCGTTGTCCTCAAAAAGCGAGTTCGCCCACGCGACGCCGCGGCCGTTCTCGTCCTTGCGGTACGGCATCGAAGGCGCCGATCCGCCGTAGATCGAGCTACAGCCCGTGGCGTTGGCTACGATCATATGATCGCCGAAAAGTCGCGTGATCAGCGTGATGTACGGCGTCTCGCCGCATCCCGGACATGCGCCGTGAAATTCAAAATACGGACGCGCAAATCCCACGCCTTTGACGCTTGACCTATCCATCAAATCGTCTTTGTATCTTACGTGCTCGAATAAAAAGTCTGCGCTTTCTTGCTCGCCCTTCGCGAGTTCTTCTTCAAGCGGCACCATGACGAGCGATTTTTCCTTGCTCGGGCAGTTTTCGGCGCAAAGCGCGCAGCCCGTACAATCTAGCGGGCTTACCTGGATCTTATATTTTAGCCCCTTTAGCTCCTTGCCCTTGGCTTCTAGCAGGTGCTCTTTTAAATTTAAAGGCGCGGCGGCCTCGTCCTTTTCGTCTAGTAAAAACGCTCTGATTACGGCGTGCGGGCAGACGAAGGCACACTGGTTGCACTGGATGCAGTTTTGCTCGATCCATTTAGGCACCGTGACGCCCACGCCGCGCTTTTCAAATCGCGTCGTGCCCGCATCAAACCCGCCGTCCTCGTGCCCCAAAAACGCCGAGACCGGCAAGCTATCGCCGCGCGCTGCATTCATCGGTTTTACGATCTTTTCGATAAAATCGTCGCCCTTGTATTTGTCGTCCGCGCCCGCTGCGTCGTCTTTTAAATTTGCCCATGCAGGATCGACCGCTACCTGCACCAAAGCGTCCGCACCCCTATCGATCGCGTCGCAGTTCATCGCCACGACCGCTTCGCCCTTTTTGGCGTAGGTTTTCTTGGCGTATTCCTTCATATAGCTCTGCGCCTGCTCGAACGGAATGATGCCGCTAAGCTTGAAAAACGCCGATTGCATGATCGTATTGGTGCGGCCTCCAAGCCCTATATCGCGTGCTAGCTTGGTGGCGTTTAGAATGTAAAATTTTACCCGTCTGGCAGCTAGAATTTTTTTGACCTTGTTCGGAAGCTTTGCCGCCGTCTGCTCGGCATCCCAGATGGAATTTAAAAGAAAGGTCCCTCCCTCGCGGATGCCCCCGATGACATCGTAGATGTCCAGATACGCAGCGACCGAGCAGGCGACGAAATGCGGATTTGAGACGAGATAGGTTGAACGGATCGGTCTTTTGCCGAAGCGCAGGTGCGAGCGCGTGTAGCCGCCCGATTTTTTGCTATCGTAGGCGAAATACGCCTGCGCGTAAAGATCGGTTTTGTCGCCGATGATTTTGACGGAATTTTTATTCGCGCCTACGGTACCGTCCGCACCCAGGCCGTAAAATAAGCACTCGGTCTCATCCTCGTAGCCGAGCGAAATTTTATCTCCCACGGGTAGAGATAGATGCGTCACGTCGTCGTCGATGCCGATCGTAAAGCCGTTTTTAGGCTCGTCCGCCTTTAAATTTTCATACACGGCGATTAGCTGCGCGGGATCAACGTCCTTGGAGCTTAGCCCATACCTGCCGCCCACGATGAGCGGAGCGTCCTCGCGCCCGTAAAATGCTGCTTTTATATCCAGATACAGCGGCTCGCCGAGACTGCCCGGCTCCTTCGTGCGATCGAGCACGGCGATCTTTTTCACGCTTTTAGGCATCGCAGCAAAGAGATATTTGAGGCTGAAAGGCCTGTAGAGATGCACTTTTAGCACACCCACTTTCTCGCCCTTTGCATTTAGATGATCGACCACCTCTTCAAGGGCTTGATTGACAGAGCCCATCGCGACGATCACGCGCTGCGGCTCACTTGCGCCGTAATAAACGAAAGGCGCGTACGACCGCCCCGTGATCTTTGAAATTTCGCTCATATACTCCGCGACGATGTCCGGAAGCGCGTCGTAAAATTTATTGGTTAGCTCGCGCGTCTGAAAATACACGTCGTCGTTTTGCGCCGTGCCGCGAGTTTTAGGGTGCTCGGAGTTTAGCGCGTCAGCTCTAAATTTACGCACGGCCTCGCGATCGAGCAAGCGATCAAACTCGGCATAGTCCATCACCTCGATCTTTTGAATTTCATGGCTCGTGCGAAATCCGTCGAAAAAGTGCAAAAACGGCACTCGCCCCTTAATCGCCGCAAGATGCGCGATGCCGCCCAGATCCATCACCTCCTGCACGCTGTCGCTTGCAAGCATCGCAAAGCCGCTTTGGCGACAGGCGTAGACGTCTTGATGATCACCGAAAATTGAAAGAGCTTGCGCCGCAAGCGCGCGCGCCGCGACGTGAATGACGCCCGGAAGCATCTGGCCTGCGATCTTGTACATATTTGGAATTTTTAGCAAAAGCCCCTGCGATGCGGTATACGTCGTCGTAAGCGCGCCCGCTTGGAGTGAGCCGTGCACGGTGCCCGCCGCGCCGCCCTCGCTTTGCATCTCGACTACCTTAACGGGCATGCCGAAGAGGTTCTTTTTGCCCTGCGACGCCCAGATATCGGTGTAATCCGCCATAGGCGAGCTAGGCGTGATCGGATAGATGCCCGCGACCTCGGTGAAGGCGTATGAGACGTAAGCCGCCGCCTCGTTTCCGTCCATCGTTTTCATAACTTTTGCCATTTTTAGTTCCTTTGGAATTATCAAATTTCGCTAATTTTACATATTTATTGCTTAAAAATTTAAATGCTTCGCAAACCGAATAAAATTCTAAAGCTTTATCACAGCAGGCGGGCTACAAGCGCGATCTGCGGGCGATTTGAGGCGAGCCTTGAGGACGATTTGAGACGGGGTCTTTCGCCGCCTTGAAAATAAATTTTGCGTACTTTAAGCGCAGCTCGCTAGCAACAGGTAGAAATTAATGTAAATTTAGCCGTCTGACTCGAAATTCTAACCTAAATATCAAATGACGGAAATGCGCGAAAATTAAGAAATTTAAAAATGCACATACCACAAAATGGGGGAAGTCTCATATCGTTAAAATTTAGCCACTACAAAACCTCAACCGCTATACGCATCCAAGCTCGACGTAGCGAAATTTTATTTATGGCTTATAACATCGCAGCATATAAAATTTCAGCGCATTCTGCCAAATATAAGAAATTTTATTGCCACCTGCCGAGCGCGGTGCAAATTTCATTTTAAATTTTCACTGGTCGATCGCTACGTGAATTTTACCACACGCGACTTTGCGTTTTGAGCGGTAAATTCTATTTCCGCAAGCTGCGCGGAGGATAAATTTAGCTATAATCCCCCGTTTAGAATTTAGCGCAGCACGTATATACGGCGCGGAATTTTAAAATTTTAAAATTCCGAGCAAAGCAGACGCAAGCCGCAAGCGCTCAAAATTTAAAGCCAAATTTAAAAAGCTCAAAAAAGGAAAGCCGATGAATGTCCATAAAATCGCTTACACGAGAGTTATCGCGCTGGCGTTTGCCGCCTTTATTTTTAACACGACGGAATTTATCCCCGTGGCGCTGTTAAGCGACATCGCGGCGGATTTTAGCATGGACGTTACGAGTACGGGGCTAATCATCACAATCTACGCGTGGGCGGTGAGCATCCTCTCGCTGCCGCTGATGCTGCTAACCTCAAAGCTCGAGCGCAAGAGGCTGCTTTTGCGACTTTTCGTACTATTTACGCTAAGCCACGTCTTGGCGGCGGTAGCGTGGAATTTTGCCGTTTTGGTAATCGCACGACTCGGTATCGCGATTTCGCACGCGATTTTTTGGTCGATCACCTCATCGCTCGTCGTGCGCCTAGCGCCGATAAACAAAGGCTCGCAGGCTATCGGCATGCTGGCTCTTGGGACATCGCTAGCCATGGTTTTGGGGCTTCCTTTGGGACGCGTGGTCGGCGAGCTTTTCGGCTGGAGGATTACGTTTTTTGCAATCGGCGCGCTTGCGGCGGCGGAGGCGCTGTTTCTTTGGAAAATTTTACCGTTTTTGCCAAGCCGTCGCGCGGGCTCTCTTGTGAGCTTGCCGATGCTTGCAAGGCGCCCGATGCTGCTTGCTTTGTATCTGCTGACGTTTTTGATCGTAGGCGCGCATTTTACGACCTACAGCTACGTCGAGCCATTCGTGGCGAAATTTAATCCCGCAGGCGATCACTTTGTAACCTACGTCCTGCTAGCATTTGGCGCTTCGGGAATCGCCGCGAGCGTGCTTTTTTCAAAGCTTTACCGCCATTTTCCAAACGCCTTTTTGATCTGCTCGATCCTTTTTATCCTAGCCTCGGTGCTGACGTTAAAAGCTTTTGTCACAAATGACGCGGCGTTGCTGCTCGCGGCTTTCGTCTGGGGAGTGGGGATTTTCGGCTTTGGGCTTTGTTTGCAGATTAGGGTTTTGGCGCTAGCTCCCGACGCTACCGACGTCGCGATATCGATCTACTCGGCGATTTATAACGTAGGCATCGGCGGCGGAGCTCTTTTGGGACATCAGATCGCAACGAGATTCGGGCTTGAACACATAGGCGAGGCGGGCGCGATACTGGGCGCGCTAGGGCTTGCAAGCTACCTCTACGTAAGCGTGAAATTCGCGGAGAAAAAATAGAGCGAGCAAAAAACTAAAGATGGCACAAAATGACGCAAGAAATTTTACAAGCCTTCGTCCCGCTTAAAACCTCGCTAAACACGGCAAAAGATTGGGGGCGAGTTGAAATAAGAATTTAAAGGCTTATTCTAAATGAGCTTTTTTCTCTAAATTTTCAAGTATAAATTTCATCTTTAGTTTTTGGTTTTCGTCGCCGTTTTTTGATATCTTTTCAAATACTTTTAAAATTTTATCTTTTAGTTCTTTGTTGTCCGGAAGTCTAGAAATATCTCTTTGCAAAAATCCTATTGCGCTACGAAGAAATTCCAAATTTTCATAACAACATTTTTCTAAAATTTCTTCCGTTATTTTTGAGGATAATTCTTTTTGGATCGGAACTCTAGTGTTAAAAATATTTTCTATTATCCTCTCTGCAGATGATATCTTATATATTTCATTTTGTGTTATAAGGTTATTGTGTAGTTCCTTGACACGCTCATCAAAATTTATCATCTCTTCTGAAATAATGATATCTAAATTTTGATTTTGATTGTTTTCTAAAGTGTCTCTTATATATTTTAGTAAAATTCGGGTTGCAAATTCATGGTATTTTTGTTTATTTTCTTCATCAAATTTTCCTAGCGTTTCTATGTATAAAAGAAAAGGGCTAACCCCAACTATATCTATTATATTCTCTTTATTTGTTTCTAAATAGGCAAAGAAACTCTTTATAAAAAGTCTATTATCATATTGTAAATCTAACGCGCCTTTAAAATACTCATCCAAAATTTCCTTTTTGATTTCTTTATATTGCTTATTTTCACTGTTATACTCCCTAGTAATTATATTTCTTGCGATTTCATTAAATTCTTTAGCGTCTATAATTGATTCTTTAGTATATGATAATATGTTCATACCCAGCTGGTAATAATCTGTATCATCTGAAAATACAAGCACATATTCTGAGTCGCTTATATTTTTTCTGTTTTTGAATAAATCATATACATCCGTTAAATTATCAAAGTAGTCTAATTTACCGAGCAATCGCTTAATCTCGGCGGAAGAATTCATTGCATTTATGATTGATATTCCTAGTATATAAGTTATAGCGTTGTCTTTTATAGGTTGATATTTTTGCAGTTTATCTTCTAGATGTTGTTTATAATCATTCAGCGCATTTATCGCTCGCCTCATCACTCTAATATTATTTATGGCGTGCTTTTCAAAATACTGTAATGCCGCATCTCGGTAAACTTCCTCTAGCTCGCTTGATACGATATTAAAAGATTCCTGCGGAGTCGGATCATAATAAAATTCGTAGTCCATAATTTTATCTTTGTATTCCGATAAAATTATTTCTAGTTCTGTTTTATCCTCTTTTATTTGGCTAGTATTTTTGAGCTCTTTATCTTCTAAATTTTTCTTATCTTCTTTTTGTGTTTCTTTAGCAGGAGCCGTCATCTTTGAACAATTTAAAATCATAACTATATGACAATTTTGCTGCTCTTTATATTCGGAAATTGTCCCTAAAACATCTTTTAAATTTATCTTATCAGATATTCTTTCAAAATCATCGAAACAAATTATAACATCTTTAAAATTTTCTTTTTTAAAAAACGATATGCAGCCTATTAACGCTGAACCTAGTTTAGGTGTTACTTCATCGATTACTTTATCAAACCTTAAATTTTTCGCCTTTTCTGAAAATTCCGAAATATATTTATTTCTTTTATAAATTTGTATTCCTATCTCTTGTTTGATTTCCTGGATGCTTTCCTTGCCAAATAAAGATACATAAACAGAATTTTCCTTAAATTTTTCATTAGAAAAATTTTTCCAAAAAGTTGTTTTTCCTACGCCCCATTCACCGTCTAAAACGACGCAGGCGGCATTGTCTCGCTGCAATATTTCCGTTAATCTTTGTTCGATATTTTCTTTGGCGGTACTCATATTGATCCTTTATCGTTTTAAAATTTTACTAGAACTCTCATAAATTTAAAGACTTTATACCTAAGTGTCTCAAAAATTTAATCCTTACTGCAGCGTTAAATTTTAAAATTTAGCGACAGAGTGCAAGAATTTAAGGCGTAAATTTAAAAGCGCGAGCCGCCCAAATTTAGTTACTTTATAAACCCGACCTGCGGTAAAATTTCAGCCAAAGCCGCGTCCTTTTTCTCGTTGAATTTGACCTTGTTCTGCTCAAAAAGATTATTTCCGTGCGCGTCGATCGAGACGATTAGCGGGCCAAACTCCTTCACACGGCACTTCCACAGCGTCTCGGGCATCCCAAGCTCCGTCCAGTCCGCACTCTCGATCTGCTCGACCTGCGTCGCGGCCACTACCGCGCAGCCCGCGGGAAATACGCAGTGTATCGCGCCAAACTCCTTGCAGCCGCTCATCGTGCCCTCGCCCATGCCGCCTTTGCCCACGATCAGGCGCACGCCCGTTTTGGCGATAAATTCGCGCTCAAATTTCTCCATCCGCATACTAGTCGTCGGCCCCACGGAGACCATCTCAAAGCTTTTTTCGCCTATTTTTCTGATGATCGGTCCAGCGTGCAGGATCGCGCCGCCTCTGATGTCTAGCGGCAGCTCGCGACCCTCCTGCACGACGCGTCTGTGCGGCACGTCGCGG
Organism: uncultured Campylobacter sp.; assembly: GCA_937990735.1. GTDB lineage: Bacteria > Campylobacterota > Campylobacteria > Campylobacterales > Campylobacteraceae > Campylobacter_B. The sequence continues at coordinate 22,482 of CALKQT010000077.1, forward strand.
CAGGTGACGATGTGCCCCGTGAGGTATATGACGTCGCCGATCTTGATATCCGCTAGATCCTCGGCCTTGATCGGCGTGGTTAAAATTTTCTTACTCATAGCGCGAACTCCTTGTGCGATTTTACGGCAAAGCTTAGCTGCTCATCCCAGACGATATGGCCTTTGCGGTGCGACCAGCAGCCCACGTTTACGGCGACGGCGATGACGCTTGGGTGGCGGGCGCAGTTTTCGATATGCACGCCCATCACGGAGCTTGCGCCGCTCATGCCTTGCGGGCCCAGGCCGATTTTATTGATCCCATCTTCGAGCAGTTTTTCGGTTAGCGCGGCTTGGTCGTTTGGATTGCGCGAGCCAAGAGGTCTCATCAGTGCTTTTTTAGATAGCAGGGACGCCACGTCGATCGAGGTGCCGATGCCCACGCCCACTAGCAGCGGCGGACAGGCGTTTATGCCGTAGCTGGTCATGATGTCCATGACGAATTTCACGACCCCCTCGTAGCCCATGCCCGGCATCAGCACGGTCGCCTTGCCGGGCAGACTACAGCCACCGCCCGCCATGTAGGTGTGTATCTCGCACTCGCTGCTTTGCGGCACGATCTCCCAAAATACGCTAGGCGTGCCCTTGCCGACGTTTTTGCCGGTGTTGTACTCGTCAAAGGTCTCGACGCTGTTGTGACGCAGCGGAGCCTCGCGCGTCGCTCGCAGTACAGCCTCTCGCAGCAGCTCCTCAATCTCGCCGATGAGCGGGAAGTTCGCTCCGCAGCGCACGAAAAACTGGATCACGCCCGTATCCTGACAGGACGGACGGTCTAGCTGCTTAGCCAGGCGCTGGTTTTCAAACATTGTTTTGTAGATTTCTCTCACTAGCGGCTGCGTCTCGCGCTCGCTAAGCTCCCGCAGCTTCGTCGTCACGTCGTCAGGCAGCACTTTGCCCGTGTAGCCGACGAATTTCGCCATGACCTCGGTCATCTTTTGCACAGCTTTTTGTTTATCCATCGCTTCTCCTTTGCTAAATTTTACTTTCAAATTTTTCATACATGCCCGCCAGGACGCAGCCCGCAGCGTAGCAGAGCAGGTCGGCAAAATCAAATGTCCCGCCGATCATAATCTTTAAAATTTTACTTTCTACGCCTAAAATTTGCACCGCGCCAAAATACTGCGCGAGCTCCAAAGCCGCCGCAAACGCGAAAATTTTAAGCGGCAAATTTGACGGCGGCACGCTAAAAATAGCCCGAGCCAACGCGTAAAGCAAGATAACGGCTAAAACGTCACCCGCGTAGTGGCGCACGAAGCCGCCCTTTACGCAGATCGCGATATAAATTTCTACCGCTAAAATCAGGACCGCCGCGGTTAAAAACGTTAGCCTTGTTCGCGCGCTTTGCCTTGTTTGCGCCTTTTGCGCGAGCTTTTTCGCGCCCTTTGGTCCAGCCTTTTGCTCTCTTAAATTTTCCTCTCGCAACGCTTTCCTTTTAAATTTAGCCGTTAAATTTGACCCGCGCGGCGTAAATTTAGAGATGATTTATCAGGCTTGCGTTATACGCGGCGCCAAAGCCGTTGTCGATATTTACGACGCTCACGCCGTTTGCGCAGCTGTTTAGCATCGCTAGCAGCGCCGCCAGACCGCCAAAGCTCGCTCCATATCCCACGCTGGTGGGCACCGCGATCACAGGCACGCTCACGAGGCCCGCCAGCACGCTAGCTAGCGCGCCCTCCATGCCCGCTACCGCGATGACGACCTTTGCGCCGCGTATCTGCTCTAAATTTGCGATCAGTCTGTGCAGCCCGGCCACGCCCGCATCGCTAAATTTACGCACGTCGTTGCCTAAAAATCTCGCCGTCTCGTACGCCTCCTCCACGACCGCGCCGTCGGCGGTGCCGGCGGAGACTATCGCGATGTAGCTTTGCGTGAGCGCGGGCTTGCTAAATTTGACGCTGATGATGCGACCGCGAGCATTAAACTCCGCCTGCGGCAGCGTCTCGCGCACCCGCTTAAAAACCCGTTCGTTCGTGCGCGTGATCAGGATGTTTTGCCGCCTCGCGCCGATCGCACTCGCGATACGCAAAATTTCATCATCCGTCTTGCCCTCGCCGTAGATCACCTCGCCCGCGCCGTTTCGCAGGGCGCGCTGAACGTCGATCTTAGCGCAGCCCACGTCCTCGTAGGGGTAGTTTTTTAGGTATTTTAGCGCCTCTTGCTCGCTCACGCGGCCGCTTTTTATCCCAGCGAAAAGCTCTAAAATTTCATCCTCTCTCATGCAAAACATCCTCTCTAAGCCCCTTTAGATCGAGCGTCACCTCCGCCGCGCCAAGCCTCACGAGCTGCCTAACGATGCTTTTAAATTTCGCGTCGTTTAGGAAATCCCGCATGCTGGAAAAGGGCATTTGTAGCTTTATATTTTTGCGGTCGCACCGCGCGCGGACATTTGCGTAGCCGCTTGCGATGAGCAGATTTTCCGCCGCTTCGATCAAATTTAGCTCGCTCTCATCGATCTCGCGCCCGTGCGGCAGACGCGTTAGCAAGCACGCGTAGCCGGGCTTTTCGGCGGTGGGTAAGCCCAGCTCGCGCGATAGCTCGCGGATCTCGGCTTTGGTTAAATTTATTAGCGGCGAGAGCACGCCTAGCTCCTCTTTTGCTTTGAGCCCGGGGCGGTGTTCGCCCAGATCGTCTCGGTTCGTGCCGTCTGCGACGCGGCTAAAGCCAAGCTCGCGGGCGCGCTCTATCAGGCGCGAAAAGACCGCTTTTTTGCACAGATAGCAGCGGTTTTCGGGGTTGTTTTTGATCCCCTCCGCCACGCCTAGCTCTAAAATTTCGTGTCGGATGCCGTAGACGTGGGCAAATTCTACGGCCTCGGCGATCTCGCGCGAGGACATGTAGGGCGATCTTATCGTTATGCCGATCGCGCGCCCCTCAAGCGCGTCGTGTGCCGCGCGCAGCAGTAGCGAGCTGTCCGCGCCGCCGCTAAATGCGACTGCTAGCTCGCCAAGCCCGCACAGATCAGTCTTTAGTTTTTCTAGTTTCGTCATAGATTTTCAGCGCCTCTTTTCGCACCCGCTCGATCGTCGTGCCGTGCGCGAGCGCCGCGGCCTTGCAGTCGTCAAATTCGGGCTTTGCCTTTTGCGTTTGGCCGCTGCCAGAAATTTTAAGCCCTATCTCGCCGAATTTCGTCTGCACCCGCGCAAACTCGCGCTTTAGCTCGGTTTTAGCAACCTCTATCTCGCGAACGCCGATCGCGGTGGTGTGCGTAAATATCAGGTCCTTTAAATTTTGCGCGTCCTGCTTGCGGCACAGCGCGTTTAGCTCAAAGCCCGCGCGCCCCTTTTTCATAAAAATAGAGCGGCCAAATACGTCCAGCGCGCCGTTTTCGCGCAAAATTTCGCACGCAAGCGCGAAGCTCTCGGCGTCCATATCGTCGATGTTAGTGGAGATCAGAATTTGTTTGCAAACCTCGCCGTAGCCAGCCTGCGCGCCTAAATTTGACTCGCCGCTTTCATTGTTCAAATTTTCATCCGCCTCGCAGATCATCGCGCGAAGCACGTTTGCAAAACCCGCTGCGTCCTTGCCGCCTGCGCCGTAGCCGATCTTTTGGATTTTAAAGCTTGCATTATCCGCAAACTCATCCGCGCAGGCCTTTAAAATCGCCGCACCCGTGGGCGTAGTCATCTCGAAATTTGCGCGACCGAGGCTTACGGGCACGCCTTTTAAAATTTCGCAAACGGCGGGCGCCGGCACGCTAAGTGCGCCGTGATCGCAGATCGCTACGCCGCCGCCAAGCTCGATTTTGGAGCTTACGACGCGCGAGACGCCTAAATTTTCAAAAAGATACTCAATGCAGATCGCCGCGCCCGCGATATCGACGATAGAGTCTATCGCGCCGAGCTCATGAAAATGCACCCGCTCTACGTCAATGCCGTGGACTTTGGCCTCCGCCTCGGCAATGGTGCGAAATATCGCGCCCGCTCTTTGTTTGCAGCTTTGGCTTAAATTTGAACTATCTAAAATTTGCCTGATGTCCGCGTAGCTTCTGGCGTGAGGCTGCGATTTTAGCGGCACTACGTCGATTTTTGTCGCGGCGATGCCGTTTTTTAGCACGTTTTTGCGCTCCAGCTTAAATTCGCCGGCTAAATTTAACTTCTCAAGCTCGGCGCAAAGATAGTCAAAATACACGCCGAGCTCCACCAGCGCGCCTAAATTCATATCGCCGCTGATACCAGCGCTCGCGTCGTAATATAAAATTTTAGCCAAGCCTAGGCCTTAGGCACCGTCATCGAGCCAAACGGCAGGATGATGATTTTAGCGTCTGCGCCCTTTTGCGCGAGCGCGTCGTCCACGGCCTTTTGGATGTCGTGATACGGTTTTAGGTGTACGGCTCGCATCTCATCGTCGCTTAAGTCGCTCACCGCCCAGGTCTGCGCCCAGAGCGAGATTTCGGCCATTTTAGCGGCCTTATGATAGCCGAGCTTAAAGCCCGCGCTAATCTTTTCCAGCACCTTTTTAGGCGTGTCTGCGGAGGCCATCAGATCAAAAAACGGCTTTGGTCCAATGCCGGTGCGGCACTTTGCGACCATGATTAAAATTCCGTCCTGCGCAAGCGCTAGTTTACCGTTATCTAGGGCTTTTTGCGCCTGATAGAGATCGACGTCCATCGGATAGGGCGCGACCGAGATCACGATATCGGCCTTGCACGGGATATTTACGCAAAATACCTCGTCGGCCTTTTCCACGCAGTCGTAAAAACTGTCGTTTAGATCGCCCGCGCTCGCATAATACACGCCGTGTTCGCTGTCAAGCACCGTCTGGATCGAAAAAACGTCGATGTGAGCTAGCACTTTCATCGCGTCGATCATATCCTCGTGCACGGGATTGCCCTCTAGTCGCAGAGCTTGCGCGTCGGCGCTAAGAGCTAGCTTGTGGTTTTGCGTGATGCTCTCATAAGACGCGGTGCCCGGCAAAAAGGCCTTTCTGCCGCCCGTGTAGCCCGCGAAATAGTGCGGCTCGACCGAGCCTATGACGATCACTTTTTTAGCCTCGGCTACGATTTTATTTAGATACATCTGCGTGCCGTTTTTGGACTCGCCTAGAAATACCATCTCGTCGTGCTTGGAGTCGTGATCGTGAACTTCGTTTTTGGCTCTGATTTCCGCGTAAATTTCTTTGCCGAAGATCATCTCGTACTCATCGAGCGAACACTGCCTGTGGCAGCCGGTGGCGATGATGAAAATTTTATTTTTCTCGCGGATTTTCGGGTAAATTTGCTTTAAAATTTTTGCCGTCGGCGTAGGCCTCGTGCCGTCGTTTACGATGATTACGATCTTTTCATCGCCCGCGATAAACTCGTCAAAGCTTTTTTGATTTATCGGATTTGCCAGAGCCTTTGCGATGAGCGCCGTCTCGTCAAATTTAGCCACGGGGTTTGGATCAAAAACGCCGAGCAAATTTTTCTCGTTTATCTCTAAGCTTAGATGATCATCTTTGCCATATGCGATAGGGATTTGCATATCTGCCTCCTGTGTGGAATTTGGCGGGATTATAACGTAAATTTTATTTAAAACGATTTAGCCTCGCGCGGGTTATGAATGGAATTTAGAAAGCTTTAGAATTTAAAAATTTCAAGGTTTTATAAAATTTTATAAAGCCACTGGGATTTGAAATTTAAAGCTCGCGAGCCGTATGCCCGCGAGCGCAACTATTATAAATAGCCGTAAATATGAGCGAAGATAAAGCCCATCGCGCATGAAGTAAGAACGCCTATTAGCCCAGGGAAAATGAAGCTGTGGTTGATGACGAATTTACCGATGTGCGTAGTGCCGGAGCGATCGAACTGGATCGCCGCAAGATCGCTCGGATAGGTAGGTAGGATATAGTATCCGTAGCAAGCCGGTGCAAATGCAATAATAAGGCCCGGATCAATACCGATGCTAACCGCTAGCGGTACGAAAGTAGCAACCGCCGCCGCTTGAGAGTTAAGGAATTTACTAATTAAAAGCGAAACGATGACATACGTCCATGGATAGGCCTTAACGACCTCGCCAAGGGATGCCTTAAGCATTTCGATATGAGCGGTAAACATAGTCTCCGCCATCCATGAAATTCCATAGATCGCCACGAGCGCTATCATACCGCTATGAAAAATTTCGTTTTTAGCGATATTGCCCGCTTTAATACCGGAGGCGATCATCATGATGGACGCCGCTAGGAGCATGAAAATTTGAATGGTTAAGACCATATTTAAATTTGTGGTCTTTTTCATCGTATCTTTTACGACAATGCTTGCGTTTGCGATACTTTCGCTCTTATCACCTGTCGTAATTACTACATTTCCGTCTTGAGAGACGATGCTTTGAGATAGTTTTTTATCTTTGTCGTAAATTTCGACGCTATTAAATTTCGTCGCGTCCTTAGCCTTAGACTCTTTGACGTTTGAGACGACTTTGCCGCCGTCCACCATAGAGATGACCTGACCGTCTTTGATCGTGATATTTTTGACCGTTTTTTTATCGACGATGATCTCTACGGATTTGCCAGGGACATTTTTAGTCCACGCAGGGCGTAAGCTTTTTTCGTAACCCAAAACCGCAACTAGCGCAATAGTGGCTAAGAATATCCACATGCAGATCCACTTAATCCTAGGAAGCTTTTGACCTAACAATGTCGTGCTTTCGCCGTAGATATATTTTTTCTGCTCTGGGTCTTTGATCTTTTCTTGAAATTCCGGATCTTTATCTAGATCTTTGCCTCTAAAAATCGACCACGTTCCGATCGCAAGCATACCGATGAAAGTAGAAGGGATAGTGAGTTTTAGCAGATCCAAGTACGTACTAAAGCCCTCGATATGCACGCCTTGACCTAGTAAGATCGCGACCATCGAAACACCCGCAACCGAAACGGGGCTAGCGATGATAGCAAGCTGCGAGGAGATTGTAGAAGCAGCCATCGGGCGCTCAGGGCGAATTCCGTTTTTAATAGCTACGTCATAGATGATCGGAAGCAGCGTATAGACGGTGTGTCCCGTTCCACATAAGATTGTAAGCGTCCACGCAACAGTTGGAGCGATAATACAAACCATCTTTGGATGCTTACGAAGCAATTTCTCCGCTATTTGAAGCATTACATCAAGCCCTCCCGTAGCCTGTAGCGTTGCACTTGCTACGACGACTGCGAGGATAGTTAAAATAACGTCCACTGCCGGCTTACCCGGCTCTAATCTAAATCCAAACACCAAGATCACTAAGCCTATACCGCCTAGAATTCCCAGCGCCATACCGCCTTTTTTAGCACCATAAAACAAACAGCCCAAGACTATAATGAGCTGCAAAAAGAATTGAGTGCTTTCAGACAAACTTGTCAGAAACTCCATAGTTTCTCCTTCAGTAAAATTTAAAACAAACTTTGGCGATTATACTAACTTTTTATTTAAACAAAATTAAAGGAGCGTTACGAATTGTAAAAATCTGTCAAAATAAAAATTTACTGAAATTATAATTTTAAAGCGGAATTTATATAGCAAAAATGCGAAAATAAAATTTCATTTAGAGCTGTTTTTATATCTTAGAATTTTGCAACTTTTAAGAAAACTTAGAATTTCATTATAGCTCAAGCTTTAAACCGATTTTTAAGCCTTAGGGGAGTATCATTTCGCAAAGAGCGGATTAAGATGAATTTTAAAAAATTTTGTATTGCCTTTTTGATTTGTTTATCGCAGATGGCAGCAGCGGGCAGCTTTGATCTAAATGCCACGCTGCGTCTAGGTGCATTCGACGCAAGTTCGCACCGACTGCTTTTATGCGGCAGTGGCGGCGAGCTTAGGATGTTTGATGCTGCTAAATGGAATGTGGAGTTCGCACAAAAATACAGCGATAACGAAATTGCGGCTCTAAATTTTAAAAACGGCAAAATTTATCTAGCTTGGGGCGGAGCCGAAATCGCGGTGCTAAACGACAGATTAAAGTTTTTACGCGCGCTTAAGACGGGGCGTAGCGGCACAGCCCAAATAGACGCGATTTACGCCGCAAAAGACGCGATTTACGCGGTAGTGGATAAGAATCAACTAATAAGATTAGACGAGGACCCTGATAACAGCGCGGATGGCGGCTACGCCCCAGGTGAGAATTCCACCGCAAACGGGCAATCTTTAAATAAAAATTCCGCCCCCGACGAGCTGCGCGGAATTTCGCTTCATTACGGCAGGATCAATGCCGTTAGCCTAGGCGCTAACGGACTTTGCGTCGCAAGCTGGAGCGGCGCAGCCTGTTTTAGCGCAGATCTTTTTGCGACTAAATTTAGCGGCATCGATACAGCCCCTAATCGTGCTGCGCAGGGGGAACTTGGTGGCGTGAAATTTAAAGATGCGGAATTTAATAATGCGAAAAGCGCGCAAGCCTCCGAGCAAAACGAAACGAAAGCTAGCGGCGTAAAGAGCGCGGAATTTCAAAGCTCAGAATTCAAAGACGCAAAATTTCAAGACGAGGGGCTTAAAACTCAAAGCGAAATTTCAGCCGAAGCTGGCGATAAAAATTTAAGCGGCTCTATTGCCACTGCGCTTGCAGACTGCGACGGGACGCTGTTTGTCGGCGATATAGAGGGGAGCTTTATAAATTTAAAAAGCGGCGAGCGCAAAAGCGTGGGCTCTTGGATCAAATCCATCGTGTGTGCCCGCAGCACGCAGTTTATCGCTACTAAAGATAAAATTTACGAAAATCAAAAAGCAGGATTAAAGGAGGTTGTGGATTTAAAAAGCGAATTTTTAGCGATGTACGCAGACGGGGATGCCATCCTCGTAGTCAGCAAATCAGGTAAAATTTTAAAATTCTAAGAAAGGATTAGTATGTTAAAAAGTTTCAAACCCGTGCTTTTGGGCTCGGTTTTGTTCGCCGCAAGCGCCCTGTGTGCCGCAGATAGCGACTTAGAGCGCGTGATGAAAGAACGAAATTTAAGCGAAAAAGACGTTTTGGCGGCGGCTAAGACCTATCAGCCGACCGGTAGGAAGGACGATTATATGGTCTTCTCCTCCGGCGGTCAAAGCGGACAGGTGCTCGTTTACGGCGTGCCGTCGATGAGGATCTACAAATATATCGGCGTATTTACCCCGGAGCCTTGGCAGGGATACGGCTTTGACGAGGAGAGCAAGGCGGTCTTAAGATCGGGCTCCATTAACGGCAAAGAGATCAACTGGGGTGATACTCACCATCCAAATTTCAGCGAAAAAAACGGCGAGTATGTGGGCGATTATCTCTTTATCAACGATAAGGCGAACCCAAGAATCGCGGTTATAAATTTATCCGATTTCGAAACTACTCAAATAGTCGTAAATCCCGTAATCAAAAGCGATCACGGCGGCTCTTTCGTAACGCCTAATACCGAATACGTCATAGAAACCAGCCAATATGCGGCACCTTTTGATAATGACTGGCACCCGATCGAGGAGTATCAGGCGGTTTATCGCGGTGCGGTAACGCTATGGAAATTTGACTACGATAAAGGCAAAATCGACGTAAATAAATCCTTTTCTCTAGAGCTTCCTCCATATATGCAAGATCTAAGTGACGCAGGTAAGGGCGAGAGCTTCGGCTGGGCGTTTACCAATAGCTTCAACTCCGAAATGTACACAGGCGGCATCGAAAAGGGTCTGCCTCCGATGGAAGCCGGTATGAGCCGCAACGATACTGACTACTTGCACGTTTATAACTGGCAAATTCTAGAAAAACTTGCTCAAGATAGCAAAAACTACAAGGTTGTAAACGGACATAGGATCGTTACAATAGACGCCGCCGTAAAAGCGGGAGCGCTATTTTTGATCCCTGAAGCCAAATCCCCTCACGGCGTTGACGTTAGCCCTGATGGCCGCTATATCATCATCGGCGGCAAACTAGATACTCACGCCAGCGTTTATGATTTCAAAAAGATCAAAGAGCTAATTGATAAGAAAGAATACGCAGGCAAGGATCCATACGGAATTCCGATCCTAGATATGCAAAAGACGCTTCACGGACAAGCAGAGCTTGGTCTTGGACCTCTTCATAATACCTTCGATTCGCAAGACGGCGTAATCTATACATCGCTTTACGTCGATAGCCAGATCGTAAAATGGAACTACAAGACGCTAAAGGTTTTGGATAGGATCAACGTTCACTACAATATCGGTCACCTCGATTCTATGGAGGGTAAATCCTCTAAGCCTGTCGGCAAATACGTAATCGCGCTGGATAAGCTTTCGATCGATAGATTTAATCCTATCGGACCGCTTCATCCGCAAAATCATCAGCTGATCGATATCACGGGGCCTAAAATGGAGATGCTTTACGATCTTCCTATCGGTCTAGGTGAGCCACACGACGTAGTTTCTATCGCAGCTAGCAAGCTTCATACGAAACCTACCTATACTATGGGAACAAACTCTCGCACCGGTAAGCAGCACCCTGCCATGACGTTAGCGGGTCAAGAGCGCATCGAGCGCGACGGTAAAAACGTAAAAGTCTATGCTACGGCGATCCGCAGCCATATTAATCCTGAGCACATCGAGGTTAATAAGGATGATAACGTAACGATCTATATGACAAATTTAGAGCGTGCCGAGGACGAAACTCACGGCTTTACGGTTGATGATTACGATCTGCATATGTCGCTTGAGCCGGGTAAGACTGCGAGCGTAAATTTCATCGCAGATAAAGAAGGCGTATTTCCTTTCTACTGCACGGAATTCTGCTCTGCGTTGCACCTTGAGATGTTCGGATATCTATACGTAAAAGATCCGAATAAAAAATATACTTCAGCTAAAGCGTCTATGCTAAAAGCTCTTAGCCCAGAAGCTCTAAAAGCCGAATACGACAAGGTAGTAGCTACGAATAAAGCCACCGACGACGTTATTCAATCAGTCGTTAAATTCTTAAAAGAGAAAAACTACGAGAAATATCCTAAAGTAAAGGCTTTAGTCGATGACGCGCTGGATCAATACGGCAAAATTCCTGAAACCAAAGCCAAGGCAGACGCCGCGGTAAAAGCGGGCGATATGAATGGCGCGATACTTTGGGAAGGTCAAGTTTGGCAGTATCTAGTAAAAACCGCAGATGTCGGACTTCGCGCTAAAAACAACCTGATCCGCGAGCTCTCCACTCCTATGAGCGAGGCTGCATCTAACGGCGAGAAAGCTTACCTACGCGGAGGCTGCAACGGCTGCCACGTCATCGGTCAAGTAAGCTCAGGCCCTGATCTAACGGGCGTCCTACTCCGTCACGAAAACGGCGAGAAGTGGGTTGCCGATTTCATCAAAGACCCGGCTAAATTCTATGAAGACGACTACGTCAAGGCTATGATAAATTACTTCAACCTCCGTATGCCAAATCAGCATATGAAAGACGAAGAGATCAAAGATATCATCGAATACCTAAAATGGGTCGATGAGAACGCGGGTCTTAATTAGCCCCACTCTCCCCCCGCAAGGGGGAGAATTTAAAGGAGATGAAATGCCAAAGTATAAAATTTACGCGATTTTAGCGCTGCTTATTATGACGGTCGCTTTTACCATCCCTACGCTAGGATTTTTCAAAGTCCAAAGCAGAATCGTATCGGGGCAGGTTAGCAGCGTCTCGCAGCTACCTGCATACTCCGCGCCGATATGGAATTTATACACGAAAGCCTCGTATAAAAACCATCTAATCCCTAGCGATGTTAAAAACGATCTGGGCGCGATGCTGGAGCATAAATTTGAAGTGGGCGTACCTAGCATACCGGTGTGGAAAATTTCACTTGAAGCGCCGAACTATCCAAAAGAGGCTTTCCCCGATGGAATTCCACTTTACGTCCACGTTGACGGCTTTAGCGGCGATGTCGGCGAGATGAATACCCTAAATCACTATATCGGCATGTATCCCGTCTGGCGCGGCGGCACGCTCGAGCACTCGCTATCGCCGTATTATCTCATAATCGCAACGATCGGCATGCTTGCGTTTTTGTACTATGATGGCAAGGGGCAGACTCTGCTTATGATCCTACCAATTATTGCTCCGCTTATCTTCATCGGCTGCTACGTGGGCTGGCTATATTGGTTCGGGCACAACCTGCAAGACTGGGGCGCATTTAAAATAAAGCCTTTTATGCCTACGGCGTTCGGCGACGGCAGCGTGGCGCATTTTACTACCCATTCATATCCCGCTCTCGGCTTTTGGCTGATGTTAGCCCTATCGCTACTATCGGCGCTGGCGCTATTTTCTAAGAAAAAATTTCTACGAGAGTATAGATGAAGCTTTTCTTTCTTGCATTCTCGCTCGCCCTAATTCTAGGCGCGGGCGAGCTTCAAGACGCGATCGATAGCGCAAAAGCGGGCGATATTATCGAACTAGCCGCGGGCGAGTACCACGGCAACGTTTTAATCGATAAGCCCCTTACTATCGACGGACTAGACCGCTCTGCCGTGATCATAGGCGATCGTAACGGAACGGTGATCCGCGTCCGCGCTTCGCATGTTACGATCAAAAATTTAACGATTCAAAACGGAGGCTTCGAGCATCTTAGCGAGGATGCGGGCATCAACGTAAGCGACGTAAACAGCGTAATCATAAAAAATAATCTCATCAAAGACGTGCTCTACGGCGTCGTACTAAGCAAGGCAAACGACGTAACGATCGAGGGCAACGAAATTTCAAGTAATACCTACCGCACGAGTTTTAAAGGCGACGGCATCAAGCTTTGGTACTCCAATGCCAATAAAATTTTAAATAACGACGTCCACAACGTCCGCGACACCGTTTTTTACTTCTCAAACGGAAATCTCGTCGCAGGCAATAAAGGCCACAGTTGTCGATATTCGCTGCACTTTATGAACTCCGGACATAACGTCGTGGAGGATAACTACTACGACGGCAACAGCGTGGGATTATTTTTTATGTTTTCAAGCGACAATATCGCCAGGCGTAACGTCGTGCGCAACGCGGACGGCGCCTACGGCGTGGGCATCGGTATGAAGGATAGCTCAAATTTCAGGGTTACGGATAATAAAGTCGTTTACAACGCCCGCGGATTTTATCTGGATCAATCCCCATATCAGCCGGGCTCACTTAACGTTTTTGAAAACAACGATATCGAATACAACAGCATCGGCGTACAATTCCACGCCACGCAGCTAAAAAGCGTATTTAAAAACAATAAATTTAAAGGCAATATGGAGATCGTGCTAAACGATACGCCCCAATCCAAGCTCTTGCAAAACGAATGGAGTGGCAACTACTTCGACGATTACGACGGATTTGATCGCGATGGTGACGGCTACGGCGACGTTAGCTACAGCTCATACGCTTATGCCGATAGGCTTTGGGCGCATAAACCGAGCGTGCGGTTTTTTTACGGCTCCAGCGGGATAGCGCTTTTAAATTTCATCTCCAAGCTCGCTCCGTTTTCAGAGCCCGAGCTGCTGCTGAAAGATCCAAAACCTAGGATGAGGCAATGATAAAGAATAGACGCGAAGCGATAAAACTACTCGGCGGAGCGCTCGGAACACTCGGAGCAGCGAGCTTATTTGCGGATGAAAATTCTGCAAATTCCGCGGGCAGTGAAGCGCAAAATTTAAACGAGCAAAATTCCGTAAATTCCACAAGACAAAATTCTGCGCCGAATCCCATAAAACAAAATTCTAACGGGGATTCCGCCTCTTTGTATCTGCGTCCGCCCGGAGCGCTAGCAGAGCGCGGCTTTCGCAGTAGCTGTATTAAGTGTGGCCAATGCGTGCAGGTCTGCCCCTATCACAGCATCTATCTGCTTGACATCACGCATCTTTTTGACATCGGCACGCCCGTTATCGATGCCAAAGAGCGGGGCTGCTATCTTTGCGGCGCGCTTCCTTGCGTGCTCGCCTGTCCGAGCGGTGCGCTCAGCCACGAAACGAACGAGCCTAAAAAGGTCAAAATGGGTATCGCCGTGATTGAAAATTTAGACGCCTGTTTGGCGTATCTCGGGCAGGTCTTAAAATCTAGCGATCTGCACCCAAAGCCCGCCAAGACCGAGCAGGAGCGCGAGTTAAACTCAGCGCTGGCTGCGAAAGAGGGCAAGGTCTGTGATCTATGCGCGTCGCTGTGCCCTTACCCGCAGCCACTTGATGCCATAGCTATGATAAAAGCGGGCGCGCATTTCGTCCCGCAGATCCGCAGCGCTTGCGTCGGCTGTGGCGCGTGCGCAGAGCTCTGCCCGGCGCGTATCATCGAGATAATCCCGCGGGCGGATTACAAATCAATCTATGAAGGAAAACAATGAAAAACTCCATTAAATTCTACCTCTGCTCGCTAGCTGTGGCGCTTTTGCTATGCGGCTGCGGAGATGACGGCGATTCAGGCTCTGCCGCGACAAGCTCCACGGGGCAAAATTCCGTTTCGCAAGGCTCCGCGGGGCAAAATTCTGTCTCACAAAACTCCGCAAGGCAAGGCTCCGCGAGTTCAAATTCTACGCCGCAGAGCGTGGAACAAAATCATACTGCCAAGCCTCGCATAAGCGTCAAAAGCGGCGAGGCACCCAAGAAGGACGATAAGTTCGTAAGCTACGATTTTTACGGCGAGAGAAAGGTAAATTTTAACCTAAACGGCGATGTGAACGAAACGACCAAAAATATCGTGGCGTATTCGAGCATCAAAAACCAATACGAAAAGCTAAATTTCGACCTGATGAAAAAGCGCCTTGGGCATGATTTTATCCTGCGCTGTTCAGCGTGCCACGACGACTACGCCAACGGCATCATAGGTCCGTCGCTTCTGGATAAAACCGACGCGCAGATCGTGGATATGATTAAAAAGTATAAATTCAAAGAAAAGCCTAATCCTCTTATGGTGCAGCTCGTAAACGGCATGAGCGAGCAGCAGATAGAGACGATGGCGAAAGAAATTTACGAGTTCAACAAACAATTTAAGGAGCAGAAATGAAACCGGGCAAAATTTTAGCTTTGATTTTGGGTGTAGCACTGATCGCGCTGATGATCTTTATGGCTAGTTCGGACGATTCTAGCGCGCCGCAGCAAGAAGTCAAGCCGCAGGTGCAAGCAAAGCCTGCGCCGCAGAGCAAAAGCGTCGATCTCATCGACGATAAGGATGTAAAAAATATTAAAATTTTGCAGCAAAGCGTCAAAGAGCGCGATTTTAAGGTTAGTAGCTCCTATCTGGTAAGCTGCGCGCCCTGCCACGGCGATGACGGACGCGGCAAGATCGCTCCGCCGATCGGAGGCAAGAGCAAGGATCAAATTTTAGCAAGCCTCAAAGATTATAAAGCGGGTAAGATCAAAAACAGCCTGATGAGCGGACTGCTAACCAACGTAAGCGACGAGAGCCTAGATAAGCTCGCAGATGAAATTTCAAAATTTAAAGAGTAGGCCTTGGATAAATATAATTCGCGATGCACGATCAAAAATACGAGCTTTTTCTCGACCTTCGCGCTTAGAAATAAAAACGGCAAGCTACGCCCAAGCATTCGGGCTCTGCGCTACGCCACGGTATTTTTGGTGCATCTGCTCTTCGTGCTTTCCTTTCGTGCGGATATTCAAATTTTAGAGGGCGATATCAGCGGCTCGCGGATACTTGGCTTTCACCTAGCAGATCCTTTCGTAACTCTTGAGGTGATCGCCGCACACAAGGATCTGCCGATAAATCTGCTCATCGGCTCGGGCACCATCTTGCTGTTTTACTTCATCGCGGGCGGCAAGGCGTTTTGCTCGTGGATCTGTCCTTACGGAGCGCTTAGCGAGATCGGCGAGAAGCTGCATAATACGCTAATTGCCAAGCACGTCATCAAGGAGCGCTCATTGCCTCGCGGTATGCGATATGTGATCTGGGCGGTATTTTTGGTGCTAAGCGCTATTACCGATCTGCTCGTTTTTGAAATTTTTAACGTAGTTGGAATTTTATCGCGCTTCATAATCTACGGCTTTTCGCTGGCGGGGCTTTGGATCGTTTTTATGTTTTTGCTCGAAGTATTTTTTAGCAGGCGAGCGTGGTGCACGCATCTATGCCCGCTAGGAAGCACCTATTCGCTTGCGGCAAAAGCAAGCCTTAGCAAGATTACTTGGGATAAGAGCAGGTGCGATCACTGCGGCGTTTGCCAAGACGTCTGCTTCGTCCCCCATGTGTTAGACATCACCAAAAAAAAGGCGTCCGAAAACCTAGGCGATAAGAGCAAATTTATGCTAAAAGGGATCGACTGCACGCTATGCGGACGCTGTATCGACGTGTGTCACCAAGACGCACTGAGTATCGGCAATAAGCTAAAAGATATGATCTAAGGAAGCCTATGATAGAGATTAAAAACGTAAGCAAGAAATTCGCAGATCAATTCGTTTTAAAAGATATCAATCTAAATATCGATGATGGCGAGCAAGTGCTTTTCGTCGGGCAAAACGGCGCGGGCAAAAGCTCGCTGATGCGGACGATTCTAGGCGAATACATACCCACAAGCGGCAGCGTCGCTATCGACGGATTTGATTCGTTTAAGCAGCGCAGCCGCGCACTACGCGGTATCAGCTTCGTGCCGCAAACCCCGCCGCCGCTTAAGTTGAGCCTAAATGAGCTCATCTACTTCGCCGAGCGCACGGCTGACGCGAGCAGAGCAGGCATCGTAAAATTTTGCGACGAAATGGAGTTTGATCTGGGTTCAAATTTAAACAAGCCCTTTCATAAGCTATCCGGCGGTATGAAGCAGAAATTTTTAATCGCGCTAGCCTTCGGCAGAGCCAGTAAGGCGATGATTTTCGACGAGCCGACAGCCAATCTCGATCCGAGCGCGCGCGAGCGTTTTAAGACGCTTTTGCACAACCACGCAAAAGATAGAAGCTTGATCTTTATCTCACATAGGCTCGAGGAAGTGGGAGGACTGGTAAAAAGAATGATTTCAATGGATCTAGGGAGGATCGTAGATGATAAAAATGTTTAAAGCTTTTCTTTGCGCGCTTGTTGCGCTTACGTTTTTAGGCTGCGGCGACGAGAAAGACTACGGCAACGTCCATTACGACAGAGACGTATGCGAGCACTGCCAGATGGCGATCAGCGACAACCGCTTCAGCGTCGATGTGCGCGTGGACGGCAAAAACCACTACTTTGACGACATCGGCTGCTTGGTGGATTTTATGGTTACCAACGACAAACTAAACTGGCTGAAGGACGCCAAAATTTACATCAATGACGCTAGCGGCAACGGCGAGTTTATCGACGCACGCACGGCGCATTTTTACAAGGGCTTTAAAACCCCTATGTCGTTCGGCTGGGGCGCGTTTAAAAACAAGCAAGAGGGCAAGCAAGACTTCAGCTTCGATCAGGTAGTCGCGGCGCTTAAAGCAGGCGGCGGCTCGCACGGCATGGGAATGGGCGATATGGGTCGCGATGCGCACGGCGATACGGGAAGCATGCACGGCCACGGCGATATGGACAGCATGAAAGACCCTCACTCCGCAGAGCACGGCATGAGCGGGCCTAAGCATGATATGGGCGGCGGCGATGCGGGCAGCACGGCACATCCTCAAGGCTCACCGCACGATATGGGGCAGATGCACGAGGGTAACGGCACGGCGCACGATATGCATTCGGGACACGCGCATTAAGGATGTTTTGGCCAAGACGAAATTTTAAGTGGCTTCGTTTTGCGCTAAATTTAAAGCCTGAATTTCAGCGCGCCGCCGTAAACGAGAGCAGACGAGATGAAATTTTACTTTGCAACTTCGGTACGAGGCAAAGTTTGGCGCCCAACGGTAATGAAATTTTATCTCGCGACGCGGCCAAATTTAACGCACGGTGCGAGATTTCATTCTGCCGAATTAAAGTTTACGCAGACGCGCTAGCTTAAAATTTCGCCGTAAATTTAAAATTTATCCGGTGCGTAATTCGTCGATGCGGGATTTTTAGAATTTTAAAATTTTATGCCACGATATGCGCCCGGCTTTGAAATTTTACGAAGCTGAAATTTAAGCAGTTCCGTTAAACGTCTAAATTTTAAAACTACGGCGGAATGACGGATAGCGGGCGGCAAGCGACGCGCTGTTTGCAGGCGCCGCAAGCAAGCCGTAAATTTAAAATTTATGCGCGAGCTGAAGTCGCACGCTGCGGATAAAATTTTGCCGCTTGTTTAAACGCTAGACGGGCAAAATTTAAGGCCGCGAAATCCGCGCTGCAAAACGAGGCTAAAATTTAAAGACGGGCGGCGCATTTAAGCCGCACTAGCAATCTAAATTTAAAAGCGCACCGAGGCGCAATAAAGGAAAAGAATGAAAAATTTACTCACCATCGCCGCTTTGGATATCAAAGAATCCTTCCGCTCGCGCTGGTTTTTGCTCTATCTGCTGATCTTTAGCGGGCTCGTGGCGGCGTTTTTCATCACGGGGGTGACCGACTCGCGCGTACTCGGTTTTAGCGGGCTTTCGCGACTGCTGCTACTGTTTATTCAGATCTGCATCATCATCCTGCCCGTCTTCGTGCTCGTCACCACCAGCAAGGCGATCCTAGCCGATCGCGACCTAAATATCTTAGAATACCTGCTAAGCTTTCCGATCTCGCAGGCGCAGTATTATTACGGCAAGGCGCTGGGAAGGCTGTTTGGAGTGTTCGTACCGATATTTTTGTCGCTGCTGCTTGCGATCGTTTGGGGCGCGATCAAAGGCACGGGCATTCCGTGGGCGATCTGCCTGCTTTATACGGGGCTGCTTTTTAGCTTATGCGCGGCGTTTTTAGGGATCGCATTTTTGATCTGCGCCGTCTCAAAAAGCCAAGAGATGGGGCTTGGGCTCGCGTTTTTCGTCTGGCTTTTCTGCCTTGCGTTTTTGGATCTCGTGCTGATCGGACTGCTCGCAAAAACGGGCGTGAACGAAAATCTGATCTTTGCGATCGCCCTAGCAAACCCGATGGAGGACTTCCGCATCGCCGCTATCAGCCTGTTTGATCCCGATCTTGCGGTTATTGGTACGACGGCGTATTTTATCCTAGATCACTTCGGGCGCGGGCTTTTCATCGCCTTTTCGCTGCTCTATCCGATCGCTCTGGGCGCGGCAAGCCTCGTTTTGGGCTATTTTATCTTTAGATCGAAGGATTTGGCGTGAAATTTCCACTCATTTTAGCGGCATTTATAGCGCTTTGCGGTGCAGCGGAGATGCAAAATTCCGCGGCTCAAAGCTCCGGCTCGGCACAAAATTTAGGCACGCCTGATAGTACGGGCTCCGACTCGGTGCAGAATTCTAAAAGCGTGCGCGAGATCGCGTGGCTTAAAGACGTAAATCTCACCTGCGCCAAATACGGCATCGATACTAGCGCGCACCCTGAATTTCGCGCCTATGCAAGGCTTAAAGACGACAGTGCGCTCGCGTTTGCCTCGCCCAAGGCGATGTTTGCATATTTTTTCGAGGGCGAAAATTTGAGCGGCAATAACGGCGGCGCCTCCGCAGAGGAAAATTTGATGAGCAAAAATCCCGCTAGCCTCAATTTCGGCGAGTCAAATTCCACGAACACAAATTTCGGCGGTGCAGAGCTTTACGTCACCGATTACGCAAGCGGCGAAATTTTGCGGGCGCAGGACGCGTTTTATGTTTTCGGCAGCGTGCTGCAAAGCGCCAGAGGCGACGATCTCATCACGTTTGCGAGATTGCACGACGCGCAGGACTTCATGCGCGAGAAAAAGGGGCATAAAATTTTGCAGTTTCGAGAAATCTCCGCCAAGCTAATCGATTATCTAAGATGATCGAGCCACTTGGCGAAATTTAAATCCAGCTATTTTAGTATATTTTATTCATAAAATTTTATCTTCTATTTTAGTGCGCTATTAAGGGAATTTAAAGCAATTAAAAAATACAATCACGTTAAATTTTATCTATAAGAATTAAATAATGTAGTCTTTTAGTATATTTATTGAGGGCTACATTCTCGCTTATTTTTAAAATAAATTTTAAGGAGACGTCATGGCAAACGACAAAATCGCAAAACAAAAAGGCTCACGCAAGAAAGCTTCGACGGATGAAAATTCCGTCACGGATACGGGGGAAAATTCCGCCGCAGATGCGGTCAAAAGCTCCGCCGCGTCCGTTTTTGATAAAAGCACAAATAGCGCTCAAAATTCCGCCGCAAATTCTATGACTTCCGCCTCACATGCTCGCGACAAAATTTCTAAAAATCGCGCCGCAGGCGAGAATTCCTGCGACGAGTGCGACTGCGAAGCTAAAAATTCCGCACCGAGTTACGATGATAGCGCAAGCTCTGCTTCAAGCACGAACTTTGCGGCGCACTCAAGCACTCAAAGCGCAGGCAACGCTAAAAAATCCGCGATAGGCTCTACGACAAATTCTATGGCTGATTCTTTGACAAATTCCATCTCAAATCCTGCGAAGAGCCCAAGCAGCGAAGACCACTTCTCTTGCTCGCACGAGCATAGCGATAGCTCCGCAATCCACTCGCATCTACACGACGAAGATCTTGCGACCCACTCGCACGATCAAGAAGAAAACCTCGCAGCTTATTTGCACGAATACGGCGCAAATTCTTTGACGTCTTCGCATGAGCACGACGAGAATTCCGCCATCAGCTCGCACGAGCACGATAAACATTGCCATGATCACAAACCCCACTCTCATCGCGCGATTATCGGATTTGACGAGCACGGCATCCCAAAAGTTTTAGTGCCCGCAGAGGCTAGTCCTCACACGCATAAAGACGCGCAGGGCAATCTTTTCGAGCATTTTCACGAGGCGGAATTTACAGCGGATTATATGAAAGCGGTGCTTGAATACAAAAAGACCTTCCCTACAAAGCAAGAAGTACTTGAGAAAACCCCTGATCCCGCCGTGCGCGAAATGATGCTTAGGATGGAGCAGATCGGCGTAGATACGGCGTTTGATCGCTTTGATAAACAGATGCCTATGTGTAGTTATGGACTTAGCGGGGTATGCTGTAAGATCTGTAATATGGGACCTTGCAAAATTACTAAAAAGGCCGATCGCGGCACTTGCGGTGCAGACGCCGATCTCATCGTATCGCGCAACCTACTGCGTCAAGTAGCTGCGGGCGTAGCTCAACACGGCGCGCACGCCAGAGAGCTTCTGCTGTCGCTAAAATGGGCGGCGCAGGGGAAATTAGATCTGCCCATAATAGGCGAATACAAAATCATCAATACCGCCAAAGCCTTTGGAATTCCAACTGAAGGCAGAGAATTAAAAGAAGTAGCGATTGAACTTGCCGATACGCTTTTAACAGATCTTTCGCAAAGTAGCGGCGAGTATAAAACCATCACTGCGCTCGCACCCAAGGAGCGTCAAGAGGTATGGCGCAAGCTGGATATCTTGCCGATTAGTGCGTATAACGAAGTCTTTGAGGCGTATCACCGAACGGGTGTAGGCACGGACGGAGACTGGCGCAGCGTAATGCAGCATCTTTTGCGCTGCGGGCTTGCTTTTACATTCACTGGCGTAGTGGCTGCAAATATCGCTACAGATGCGCTATTTGGAGTAGGAGATCGCGTAACTTCCAAAAGCAATATGGGCGCGCTTAAAAAAGGCTGGGTCAATATCGCCGTGCACGGACATCTGCCGACATTGGTAAGCCTAATAGTGGAGATCGGAAATTCTAAAGAGTACCAAGACAAGGCTCGCACAATAGGCGCGCAGGGGATCGCATTTTACGGCGTGTGCTGTTCTGGGCTATCGGCGATGTATCGCAACTGGGGCGTCGTGCCGCTCTCAAACGCCGTAACTGCCGAACTCGTCATAGGCACGGGAGCGCTTGATCTTTGGGTCGCCGATGTCCAAGATGTCTATCCTGCGATCATGGATGTAGCTAACTGCTTCCAGACCAAGGTCGTTACCACAAGCTCATCAGCTAGGCTTCCCGGAGCCGAGCATATAGGCTACGATCACCACCATAGCAATATTGCCGAGACTAGGAATTTAGCGCGTAAAATTCTAGACCGCGCATTGCAATCTCACGAAAAGCGCAAGGGACTACCGGTATATATCCCGCCGTATGAAGTCGAGGCCGAAGTGGGCTTTTCGGTAGAATTCGTCCATAAGCACTACGGCGGCATGGAGCCGTTAGCGCACGCGCTAAAAAGCGGTGAAATTTTAGGCATCGTAAATATGGTCGGCTGCACCAATCCTAAAGTGCCTTATGAGCGCGCTATCATAGATGTCGCACAAACCCTAATCGAAAATAACGTCCTAATCCTAACTAACGGCTGCGCGTCGTTTCCGCTAATGAAGCTGGGCTTTTGCCAAAAAAGCGCGTATAAAAAAGCAGGCGCGTCGCTGCGGGCGTTTTTAGAAAAGGATGAGCTTCCGCCGGTATGGCACGTGGGTGAGTGTATCGATAATACCCGCTCCAGCGGAATTTTCGCAGGTATCGCAGGGGTGCTAGACAAAAATCTCTACGAGCTGCCGCTTGCCTTCACCTCTCCCGAGTGGGCGAACGAAAAGGGCGTCGATGCCTCGCTCGGATTCCGTCTAATGGGCATCGACTCGTATCACTGCGTCGAGTATCAAATCCACGGCTCCGCAAACGTCATACACTTTTTCAAAGAGGGCACCAGGCGGGCGCTTGGCTCTGTGATGCACGTAGATACCGATCCGGTCGCACTTGCGCTAAAAATGGTAAGCGACATGCGCTTAAAACGCAAAGCCCTAGGCTGGCAATAGCGACGACGGATTCATTTCGCATCGCATTTTAAGCGATGCGAAATTTCATGATAAAATTTAACCTCTCGCAGGCAAATAAAATCCCACAGCCAAACGGCAAGTAAAATTCTACGACTAAGTGGCTAGCAAAACCAGGGTCAAATAAAGATAAAATTTTCGCGCAGCATCCGTTCGTGGAATTTTAAATCAAATCTTCAAATCCTGCATAAAATTTCGCCGCGCGCCGCATCTGCTGCTAAATAGGTGGAATTTAGCCGGGCAAAATTCCGCCATCAGGCTCAAGTCTATCTTTCGCGAACGGATGAAATTTTAAAATTCCATCTCGCCGTAAATTTCGTAGACGCTCATCTGAAATCCACAAGCTAAATTTTGCTAAAAGCCTTATTGCGCGGAGCTGTACGCCATTAAATTCGCCCGCGTATATGAAAGCCGAAATCATAAAAATTTAATATGATATGTGCTAAAATGCCACATCTGTTTAAGGATTTAGATGTATAAATCAAAGCCGCTGCAGCCACTGCGCCATCATCGGCAGAAGACATCGTGCGAGGCGGAGGCACTGCTGTCAAGTCCTGCGTTTCGCAGCTTGAGACGGTGCGGCAAAAGCGCGTCTATGCTGCGCCTGCAAACATTTTCGGACGGGACCGCACGGGCGCGATGACGTCACTACAAATCTTGCAGGCGGCTAAAATTTTCATCCGGATCTTTTCTGAAATATTGATCTCGGGGCTATCACGAAGGAATTTTGCCGCAAGCCTTTCGCCTACGAGCTAGAGGGTGGAATATAAAGCGGAATTTTAAGCGGGTTTCAACGAGGCGAAATTTCAAAGATTAAATTTAAGACAAAATATAAAATTTAAAGCAAGGGAAGGTATGAAAAATTTTAAATTTATGCTCGTGCTGCTGATACTGGCGACGATCGCGACGATCGCGATATCGCTTTGCATAGGGCGCTTCGGCCTAAGCATTGACGAGGTTTTAAAAGCGCTTAGCGGCGGCGAAGTAGCGCAAAACGTCCACAACGTCGTTATGGATGTGCGCCTGCCGCGCATCATCGCCGCGGTGCTCGTGGGTGCGGCGCTGGGCATCAGCGGCACGGCGTATCAGGGCGTCTTTAAAAACCAGCTCGTCTCGCCTGATCTTTTAGGCGTGAGCGCCGGAGCTTGCGTGGGCGCAGCGATCGCGATCCTGCTTGATCTAAATATCCTTTTAATCCAGCTTTTCGCCTTTGTTTTCGGGCTCGCGGCGGTTTGCATTACGCTTCTGATCACGCGCGCGCTGCGTTCGAGCGCCACCATAATGCTCGTGCTTGCGGGCATCATCGTAAGCGGTCTAATGGGCGCGCTGATCGGATTTTTAAAATTTATGGCTGATCCCGAGACGAAGCTTGCGGACATCGTGTATTGGCAGCTAGGAAGCCTCGCGAAGGTCGATCCTAGCGTACTAACGATGATAGCGCCGGTGATGGGAGTTTGTATCGCGGTTTTAGTGCTGATGAGCTACCGCATAAACGTCCTATCCATGGGCGATGCGACCGCGGCGAAGCTCGGCGTAAACGTCGTGCTGGAGCGAGGCATCATCATCGTCTGCGCGACGCTGCTAACCGCAAGCAGCGTGTGTATCAGCGGCATAGTCGCGTGGGTGGGGCTTTTGATGCCGCATCTAACGCGCATGATCGTGGGCGTGAGCAATACCAAGGCGATCCCCGCGAGCATATTTTTAAGCGCGATCTTCGTGCTCATCGTAGACGACGTAGCGCGCAGCATAAATCAAAGCGAGATCCCGCTGGGGGTGCTTACGGGCTTTATCGGCACGCTATTTTTTATATTCATCCTGCTTAAAAACAAAAGGAAGCTAAATGGTTAGGATCGAGAGCTTAGACTTCGGCTACGTAAAATCCGCCCCTCTGACGCTGCACAACGTGAATTTCAATCTCGAAGCGGGCGCGATGCTAACGATTTTGGGGCAAAACGGCGCAGGCAAATCGACGCTTTTAAATTTAATTAGCGGCACGCTTACGCCCCTGCGCGGTAAAATTTCAATTGACGGCAAGGATATGGCGAGCCTCAGCGCCAAAGGACGCGCCGAGATCATCGGCTACGTCTCGCAAAGCGAGGTCTGCGAGTACGACTACAGCGTCTTTGAGTACGTCCTGATGGGACGCACGGCGCATATCGGGATCTTTTCGCAGCCGAGCGAAAACGACTACAAGCTCGCGCAGTACTACATGAAAATGCTTGAAATTTGGCACCTAAAAGACAAGATCATCACGCGCCTAAGCGGCGGTCAGAGGCAGATGGCGTCCATCGCGCGCGCCCTTTGCAGCGAGCCCAAGATCGTGATCTTCGACGAGCCCACCTCGGCGTTAGACTTTGCCAACCAATACAAATTCCTCCGCGCCACAAAAGAGCTTCTCAAAAACGGCTACACCGTAGTTTTAGCCACGCACAATCCCGACTTCGCACTGCTTTTGGGCGGATACGTCGCGCTCGTAAAAGGCGGCGGCGAGGTCGCATACGGCAAGGCCGAGCAGATCATAAAAAGCGAAATTTTAAGCAAGCTATACGATCTGAAGCTCGACGTCAGCTACAACGAAAAGGTCGGCAGGGTGTGTTGCTTGACGTATCCGTTTTGATCCTAACTTCGCGGACGAGCACAGCTCGTCCTTGCGACGGGGAGCTTCGCTCCCTCGACCCACCTAAAGTTTCAGAAATTTTGCTGCGTAAAATTTTAAAATTTTGTGGTTTGACTTCTCGATCGAACAAGGTCCGAGCCTGCGAGTAGGGCTCTGCCCCACGCCCCGCTAAAGTTACGGCAGGCTAGCGCCTGCATTTTTATCGGTTTTACTTCGCGGAGGGGTACGGCTCGTCCTTGCGACGGGGAGCTTCGCTCCCTCGACCCACCTAAAGTTTCAGAAA
>CALKQT010000078.1 GCA_937990735.1 uncultured Campylobacter sp.
TCGAATATATCACTAATTATCGCGCTAGAAACGGAGATGATTTTATATATTATCCAGCCATTGGCCCCGGGCGGGTGCCCAAATGAAAATTTTAATTGGATTGTGTATAGGGAATTTCATAAAAGCATAGAGGACGCGTTTAAGCAGGTCGAATTTGAATCGGCGTGAAGAAAGAGGATTGGATAAGGCGTTAAATTTGGAAAGGACTAAGGAGAAACGCTGTAAAATTTAAAATTTTAGAACTGAGGCTTTATGAAAAATATAAGGATATGGTTATAGATGCGTGAGGACGAAAGGGTAAATGCAGCATTGATGGCCAAAATAGATATTTTATTAAATTTAATAAATTTTTCTAAAAATATAAGCGCGATAAAAAGCGACTTAGCAAAGATAGGCTTTAATAGCGAATCGGAGCTTGTAACAATAACTAAAAATACCATTGCAAACATCCTAAATAGAGTCATTAATAAAGAAATTTCATATGAGCTCCTTGAGGAATGGGCAAATTTAATCGAGTGTCGCGAGGATATAGGATATGAGGATGAAATTTTGCAAGAGATCATATTTGAGCTGGCAAACCCTCGCCTTTATGGAGAGATAGACAAGAGGAAGATTTGTATGATTTTAGATGAAATTAAATACGGGCGGAGCGAGACGAATGATACTAGAAAAAAATATTGATATTGTGGACGAAAGGGCCATTTTGCTAATGGCGCTGGGCTCATTACGGGTATTGGAACACAAAGCGATTACCATAGATGAAAGCCAAAGAATTTTATTTTCACCCTATATCTCAACGCATTTGGAAAAAAATAAGGTCGATGAACGCATTATAGATATAATAATCGAATGCTGCGAATTAGAGGATATTTTTGAGCTAATTCCTACAAAATATATGCAAACCCTGCAAATATTGCAGAATAGAATAATAGAAATTTTAAAGCAATACGATGAAGAATCTAGAAAAAGGTGGATAATTATAGATGAGAAATACTTTTCATAACCTCCATCTTTGCAGTGAGCGAGCGGGTAAATAAAATTTGACTCAAGATAAGTTAAAAACTTTCAAGGAATTTTTAACTTATCTTGAACCTTTAAAATTTTAACGTCACGATAGAAACTCTGTGTAAATTTAAGTCCTTCCAATACTTGATAATACTATTAACGAGATCGGTGTCACAATATAAATCATAAATTTTAGATGAGATGGCAAATTTTATGATTTAAGGAGTTTGATGTATCTACCTTATACTCGATGATTTTATTAATTTTAAACTATTAGTTTGAAAAATAAATTAGTAGATAAAATCCTCTGATTTAGATAAAACACATTTTTCTTATATTACAATGAAGGCAAGAGTAAAATTTTGAAGTCACGATGCTGTGATATAAATTTAAAGATATTGGTTGCAGAGGGTGGATTTGAACCACCGACCTTCGGGTTATGAGCCCGACGAGCTACCACTGCTCTACTCTGCGATACAAAAGCGCAAATGAATTTTAAATAACATTCACAAAAGTGGATGGGGTAGGAGGATTCGAACCTCCGAATGATTGGACCAAAACCAATTGCCTTGCCGCTTGGCTATACCCCAACTTTTTAAAATAAGATTATATTATACATAAATTATTCTCATAAGTCAAGTCCTATAATAAATAATATTAAAAATTTATTTTATGATATTACTCGCATCATAATTAACTATATATAAGTCGAAACAGTTATCTAATTTAAAAATTATATTATTATAAAAAATATAGAATTTTAAAATTAATAATTATAGAATCAAAAAATAAAGAAATATAAATTAAAAAAGCCCTAGCCGAAGCTAGGGTTAAACAGTAAATCGCTAAAAGAATCTACTATTCGTATTGAACACCTTTACCACCAAATTTATAGGCATTTGTAGTTTTATTTCCAGCTGTACTTAAAATAGCAGCTTCAACCTGTGATACACCAGGCATTTCCCATACTCTCTGGCATAGAGCACCAGTCTTAGTTATAGTCATACTAGCTTCACCTTTAGCATTATCATAGCCATCTACAGTTAAGCAAACTTGATTTTTCACCTTAATAGGATTTGGTACATTAGTCATACTTGCAGTCGCCGATGATGCAGTACCGGCAAATTCGCCTTGTGAAGTATAGTAAGAGCCTAGGTCGGTTATAAGCGTCTGAATATTTGTAGCTGCTTTAGAAACCTCAGCATCATCACGAGTAGCTGCAAGTCTTGGAATAGCAACAGCTGCCAAAATACCTAAAATAACGATAACGAAGATCAACTCGATCATAGTAAAACCTTTTTTCATGGTTTACTCCTTAAATAAAATTCATCCCGCATACCTATATGCGAAACTTGGCAGAATTATAGAGAAAAATTTAAAAATTGTCAATAGTTTTTGGCAAATTTTTTACAATTTATTTACAAAGTCCGATTTTGCGGGCATTTTAAAATCAGAATTTTGAACCTATTTGATCTATTAATGTATTGTAGCTGTACCTCTGCACATTGATACTATAAAAATTATTTGCTTTCATTATCGCACATCAGGCGATAAGCCATATGTCTATTCGAGATGTAGGATGCTACAGCCCGTATCTTTTTGTGAGAATTTCATAGCTCTCCACGCGTCTATCGCGCAGAAACGGCCACCAGCGGCGCACGTTTTCGCATCTTTGCATATCGATGGTTACGACTTCACATAGCTCGTCGGTGCTATTTGTGCGAAATAGCTGTTCGCCCTGCGCGCCGAAAACAAAGCTATTGCCCCAAAACCTAATCCCCTCTTCGCTGGCAAGCTGGTCTACGCGCTGTTTATTCGGCAGCACCTCTAAAGTTTCGCCGTTAAATTTGATCTCTATCGAAATTTTTAAATTCTCTCGTACCGCCTCATCCTTCGCGGGCAAAATTTCGCCGCCGATCGCCATTTTGTCGCTACCCGTTAACGCCCCGTTATTAAAAGACAAAATTCCGCTCTCGCTTAAAATTTTACTATCGCCACCTGCATCTACGGAGCGCAAAATTTTATCGCTGGCTACTCCGCCGTCGCTTGCTGGCGAAATTTTATTTCCCCCGGATAAAATTTCATCCGGCGAAACCTCGCTAAGCGCGGCGCTCTCAAAGCCCACGCGATTTACGGCGATTACGGGCAGGGAGTTTGCCACCGCATGCCCGCGCTGTACCGCGACCCAAGCCTCCAGCTGACGCGCCTTTTCGTCCTCGTCGTCGCCGTCGAACCACCCGATCGCGGTCGGATATATTAGCAGCTCGGCACCGCGTAGCGCCATCGCGCGCGCCGCCTCGGGATACCACTGATCCCAGCACACCAGCACGCCGAGCCGTCCTACGCTCGTATCTATGGGCTCAAAGCCCAGATCGCCCGGCGTGAAATAAAATTTTTCGTAAAACTGTGGATCGTCGGGTATGTGCATCTTGCGGTACTTGCCGGCGATCCTGCCGTCGCGCTCGAATACCACGGCGGTGTTGTGATACAGCCCTGCGGCGCGACGCTCGAAAAGCGAGCTTACCAGCACGACGCCAAATCTCTTCGCTACCTCGCTCCACAGCCGCAAATCACGCTCGAAATCCTGCGCATAGTCGAAATTTTCGGTATTTTCGCGCTGGCAAAAATAATGCGTCTGATGAAGCTCTTGCAAAACGATTAACTGCGCGCCCTTTGCCGCTGCGCGCGCGATGAGCTCGATGCTACGCGCTATCGTGCGCGCCTTAGTGCCTTCAAATTTATGCGAAATCAGCCCAACTTTTAAAATTTTCATATTTTCCCTTAGGTCTAAATTTAAAGCTTGAATTTATTCATGCACGAGCAGTGCAGCGAGCCGTTTTGACGGATGAAAACGCGCGCGTCTACTCCCACTACTTCGCGATCCGCACACGCCGCACGCAGACGCGACAGCGCCAGCTCGTCCGCCGCGCGGTTTGGATCGTGCGGATCTGCGGGGTCTGCGTAGGTAGGCACGATGAGCGCGCCGTTTAAAAAGACGAAATTTGCGTAAGTCGCGGGCAATCTGCGCTCCTGATAAAAGATCGCGCGCGGGATCGGCAGTTCGATCACGTCGTATCCGAGCGATGAAATTTCATCTTTCATCGCGCTAAGTTCCGCATAGTGCAGATCGCTCGGATCGTCGCACGAGCTTATCGCCACGACGCGCGGGCTTAGAAAACGCGCAAGGGTATCGACGTGGCTATCGGTATCGTCGCCCTTTATGAAGCCGCGCTCTAGCCAGATTATGTTTTTTAGTCCGAAAATTTCACGCAGCCGCGCGTCCAGCTCGGCCTTGCTTAGGGAGTTGCGATTTTCGTTTAGCAAACACGCGCTCGTAGTTAGCATCGTGCCCGCGCCGTCAAAATCGACGCTACCGCCTTCTAAGATCAGATCCACGTCTCGCAGCGGACGGGCGCTCGCGGCGTAAAGTTTGGAATTTAACGCGTCGTCCTTGGCGCTTGCGAACTTGCCTCCCCAGGCATTGAAACGAAAATTTAGCCCCGTGATTTTACCGCCCTCCTCTACGTCGATCGCGCCGTAATCGCGGATCCACGTATCGTCGGTATCGATTTGCGCGAAGCTCGCGTTTGCTAAGCCGCCGCAAATTTGCTCAAAATCCTCGCGGCTCGGCGCGATCGCAACGACCGGCTCAAACCTCACTGCGACGGCGATAAAGTCGCGATAAGCCGCTCGTATCTCGCCTAAATACGGCGCCCAATCGGTACCTGCATGCGGCAAAGACACCAAAAGCGCCTCTTGCTCTTCCCATTCGGCGAATGCTCTCATTTTTGCTCCAAGATTAAAATTTAACGGATTATAGCGAAGCTCGGTTTAAAAAGATATTTGTGGATGGTGCGCCCGGAGGAATTCGAATCCCCGACCTTTTGAACCGCAATCAAATGCTCTATCCAGCTGAGCTACGAGCGCACGAAATAAAAGAAAACGGGATTATAGCGTTTTTAGCTTAAATTTAGCCAAAAAGGCGGTTTAAATTTCGACATGCGATAAATTTCAGCTTCGCATTTTTTGCATTTTTGCGTTTGCCTTATCGCGACGTCCAGTTTTTCGTTTAAATTCCAACGTGCAAGAATTTTAGCCTACTCAAATTCACCTTGTATCGCGCCGAAATTTAACTTGCTTAAGGATTCTGCTCGCATTTTGGAATTTAAAATTTAGCCTACTTAAAATTCCGCGAGCCAAATTTAAAATATCCTAAAAATTTTACAACTTTGCAGCCCAAATCCCACGCAAAATAAATAAAATTTATCGCTTTTTAGGTATCATAAGCGAATAATAATGAACGAAGGAGAGAAAATGAAGCAAGTATTTTTGGCGTTTGCGCTGTGGCTCGGTTTTAGCGGGGCTGCTTTTGCGATGCAAGATACGAAGCCGAGCGAGGCGCAAGGGTAAAATTCCGCGGAAGTTAAAATTTTAAGCGACGGGTTTTATAAAATGTCCGCCGAAGAGTATGGCAAAGCGAAAGTTAGTTGCGACGCTTCGCATGATTACATAGGTTGTGATAAAATTTATTCTCCAAAAATTTCGCAATTTATAAAGGAGTGCGATTTTGGCAATGGAAAATACAGTACCTGTGAAAAATTGTTAGAAACTTTAAATACGAAATGCTTTGAAAAAAATGGCAGAGAAAATTTTGAAGCTTGCGATTTGGCGGGCGAAATTCTAATTAAAACAAGCAGAATTCCGTTAGGTTTAGAACGGCTAGTAAGAGGCTGCGAAGTCGGTCAGATTATAAATTCTTGTTTTCTTTGCGCTCTAACATATCTGCATTATTCATTCGACATTGACGAAGTAATCAAATACGCAACGATGACGCGAGATCTAGCGTATGATAAAGAACATTTCAATAAAATCATCAAAAAATTGCAAGATTGCAAAGCCGACAAAGAGTGCAATCCCGCAAAATTAGAATTTCAATAAGCAAACGGCGAGAACAAATACGGCGGGTTAAATTTCTAAATTTAAAAAGCAAAGGAAAGATCGCTATGGCGGATAGGCTGATCGACATCGGGCTTATTTTGTTTTTCGGCGGCTTTGGCTTTGTATGCTATATAAACGGCGTATTGGGCATCGGCAAAGACTATATGCAGCGCAATAAAATAGATTTCGTGCGCTGGATCTTTAGTCCGAGGCACATTCTGCCCTCCAACACGCCGTTCGATTCAAACGAGCCGCTAGAATTAAAATTTAAAGAGCCCAAAAGCAAGCACATAATCTACAATTTTTTAGAGCTCATCATCCATTATGCGATAATCGCGCCGTTTTTAGTGATCTATGCGGGGATTTTCCTATTTTGCGCGGGACTAGCCATTAAAATTTTATCCTAAATTTAAAATTTGCGACGCGGATGCAGAGCGGGCATTGCATAGACGCCGTTTTCGTTGCAGAATTTCAAATTTTACGCCGCATCTCTTGCTAAGCATGCACCGCTTCCGCGTCTTAAAAAGTAAAATTTCAAAATTTTATCCCCAAATTCACGACTTGCGAATTTTATGCCGTGATTTCCATTTCTATCGGGGCGGAAAGGGGTTGCGAGGTCACATTTCTCGCGGGCGCCGCCTCCGCAGCACTGCATTGCTCTGCTCGCCCGCAAACCCTGCCCAACCCCCTACAACGCTATATGGGCGAGCCGCGCTCGCGTTAAATTCTTTCTATTGCGGCTACGCCGCATGAAATTCTTTAGAGGTAAATTTATCGTATTTGGAATTTTAAAATTCCATCCGTAGCCGCCAAGCAAATTTATCCGCCGATAAATCATCAAACCGCCGACCGACCGCAAAACCGAAACGGCTTGCGGCGATGAAATTTAAGCAATGCGAGCTCAAATTCCATCCACGGCACGGCTTCTCCGTGGCGCGTTCATTTTGGCAGCGGTGCGACCGCAGCTGCACTCTATTAAAATTCTATTCGGAACCGCCCTCGCCTCGTTTAAATTCTATCGCACAAATTTTGCCGAGCGCTAAGGCGGAGGATGAACCGCCCCCGCTTTGTTTAAATTCCGCTGCACCGACCGATCGCCGACCAGCCCGGGATCGGTTACGAGCTCATTACAGGACCGATCGGCAGCAAGCCGGCCACAAACCAGCAGCCCGCCGAAGCAAACGATCTAGCAAAATCGAAAAGATCGGTCGCAAACAAACCTGTCGTCAAATCAAGGGATCGCCGAAGCGCTAAATCGGTCGTCGGTCCGGTTTCAAAACCGCTTGGTCCACCACAATGAGCGGGCCCGACTAACGAACCGAGGGAACCGAGTCGCAAATCCCCAACTGATTGCAATCCGAGCGGACTGATCCGCAAATAAGCAGACGGGCTAACGAGCTAGACGATATAGCCGCAAATTGCCGACTAATTGCGAGCCGAGCCGCTAAACCGCTCGGTCACAGACCGGCCTCCAAGCCGCCCGGCAAGCGGGCTAGCCTCAAAATCGCCCAAGCCGCAAGCCGGTCGCAAAACTGCTCGGTTGCAAGCTAAACTAGAAGTCGCACAATAAGCAGGCTAATCCCGAAACCACCGCTTACTCTACGTAAATTTTATACTCGCCGTAGCCGCGCGCGTCCATCTCCTCAAGCGGTATAAATTCCAAGCTAGCGCCGTTGATGCAGTATCTCATACCGCCCTTATCTCTCGGTCCGTCCTCAAAGACGTGTCCTAAATGGCTGCCTCCTACGCGGCTGGAGACCTCGACGCGCTGCATACCGTGGCTGTCGTCTTGCGCGTACGCGATCGCATCGGTCGTTATCGGCTTTGAAAAGCTCGGCCAGCCGCAGCCCGCGTCAAATTTATCGGTGGATGAAAACAGCGGCTTTTTCGACACGATGTCGATGTAGATGCCCTTTTTATAATTCTTGTCGTATTCGCTCGAAAACGGCCGCTCGGTCGCCTTTTCTTGCGTGACTTGATACTGAAGCTCGGTCAAATTTTTCTTTAGCTCATCCTTGCTTTGCACTTTAAATTTTTCATCGTCCTCAAGCGGCTTTTTAGCAAGGCGCAGATCGATGTGGCAGTATCCGCCCGGGTTTTTGCCAAGATAATCCTGATGATACTCCTCGGCGCGGACGAAATTCTTTAGTGGCGCCACTTCGACGGCGATCTTTTCTTTAAATTTTGCCTGCTGCGCCGCTATGAAATAGCGCGCGATCTCGCCGCTTGATTCATCGGTATAATAGATGCCCGTGCGATACTGGCGACCGCGGTCGTTACCCTGCTTGTCGATCGAGAACGGATCGATGATGCGGAAATAATGCGCCAAAATTTCAGGCTCGCTGATGACGTTGGCGTCGTATTTTAAGTGTAGCGTCTCGGCATGATCGCTGCTATGTAAGCCCTCGTAGCTTGCTTTATTGCTCTTGCCGTTGGCGTAGCCTACCTGCGTCGCGACTATGCCGTCGAGCTGTTTGTAATACGCCTCCATGCCCCAAAAGCAGCCGCCTGCTAGATAAATTTCTTTTACGTTTGCGTTCACGCCGCCTCCTTTAACTTTAAAATTTGCGTCCGCCGAGCTACCGCCGCCTGCGGCATTGAGCGCGACTAAATAACCCGCCGCCAAAGCAAAGAGGCAGATTAAAACTTTAGAAATTTTCATTTTGATCCTTTCGTTTTGAATTTTGCGCAATTTTACAATCTCTAAATGAAGCGAGAGTGAAAGAGAGAAATTTTATCGCTTACGGCGGATCGCTACCCAAATTTTATCGCCGCAGGATCGGAGCTTTCGGCTCGCCATCGCCGCAGAATTAGAATTTTATCGCTGCGGTGAGGCGGGATCAAAAATTTTATCTTACCGCAGCGGCGCAGGATCAAATTTTTATCTTATCCTTGCGGCGCGCTGCAGCATCGAAATTTTGCCTCCTCGCAAGCGGTTAAAATTCTATGCTATAACGAGGGCTGAAATTTTACCGCCGCTGCCAAGATTAAAATTTCGCTACCGCTGCAGGGTTAGAATTTCATCGCCCCTGCACTACGATGAAATTTGTCCCTTTTACGAGTGAGACCCTTGCACCGTCCATTCGCCTGCGCTACGGCTTGCGTGAAATTTATCCATTCATCGCGGCTTACGTGTGGATTTTAGAGATTTCGATACGCCCTATTGCGGCGCGAAATTTTATTGTCGCGCCTCGCGACTAGATTTTGCTACCGTCGCGATAATTAAAATTTTACCGCTGCGCAACCGTGGCTTGAGCCTGATTAGCGCCTTTGCGAGTTTTACGACGCGGCCGAATTCTACCGCAGGCGCCGTTTTGCGAGAACACGGACTGCTCGCGGGACGGAAGCTTTGCACTGCGCCCGCTACTCTACTACGCGATTAAATTTTATCTACGCACCGCTTCAAATGCGGCACGGCACTTGTCCACCGCGCGGCTAAATTTTCTACGCGCAGCCTCGGTTGCGGCACGGCGTCCATCCGCTTGCCGCGCGATTAGAATTTGTCTATACGACGCGACGACCGCGACGAGGCGCCGCCTTAAAAATTTATACCCCGCTCCGTATCTGTTGCGAAACGGCGCCGAAATTTCAACGCAAAATAGGCGCCATGAAATTTACGCGCCGCAAGATAAAATTTGTGCGGCGTTGTGCGGCGCGAACCCATCCGCTGCGCGCGCGATTAAATTTTAAATTTCGCGCTGCGGCCGCAAGATAAAATTTTAGCGACCATTCAGGAGCGGCGGATGATTAAATTTAGATTGCGCCGCACCGATACGTAGCGCCATATCGCGTAGCTAAACTCGCGCCGTGCAGTAGTATAACGAAGCGCGAACATTCGGATTCACACTGTCTCCGCCACGTAGCAGAGCGCAGCCATTTACATCGCACACGGCTTCGTAGCTGAGATAGCCGGACCTGCGCCGTGCAGTCGCTGTAGTGAAGCGCGAACAGCCGGATCCGCGCCGCGTTGGTGCGGAACAAAGCACCATGCATTGGATCCGCGCCGCGCCACTACAAAACGATATACCGTGCAGCTAAACCATCGCCGCACAACCGTATGGCAAAGCGCAAGTAGTCCGATTCGATCACGCCCGCCGCGTATCGGAGCGCAGTCAAATTTATATCGCGCGCCTTGTAATAGAGGCAGCCGGGTCCGCACCGCGTTGGCGTGTAACAAAGCACCATTGATCAGTACCGCGCCCTCTACGAAACGAGCAAAGAGATCCGCTCCGGCGCGGTTTTCAAGATTCGCAACGGCATAAAAAGTTACGAAGCCAGCACAATAAATCCGCCCGCGCCGCAGGCGAGCAAAATTTAGTGCAAAAAGTGGCGCACTCCCGTAAAATACATCGCCATGCCAAACTCATCGGCGCTTGCGATCACCTCATCGTCGCGGATGCTGCCGCCCGGTTGCACCACCGCTGCGACGCCCGCAGCATGGGCGATCTCGATGCTGTCTTTAAACGGGAAAAACGCCTCGCTGGCAAGCGCGCAGCCACGCAGATCGATGCCCACATCGCGAGCCTTTGCTACTGCCGCACGTGCGGCGTCCACGCGGCTCGTCATACCCATGCCGATCGCGACCATCGCGCGATTTTTGACGTAAACCACGCAGTTACTCTTCGTAAGTGCGGCGATCTGCCACGCGATTTTTAGGTCATCCAGTTCGCTCTCGCTAGCCGCACGCTTGGTGACGCAGCGGGCGTTTGCGACCTCGTCCGCGCCCACGTAGTCGCGCTGCTGATATACGAAGCCGCCGTCGATAAATTTAAAATCATACTTGTCGTTTTCGCGAATTAAAAACTCTCCGCCCTGCTCGAAAATTTTGATGCGCTTTTTCTTTTCAAATACTGCAAGCGCCGCAGGCGTAACGCGAGCGGCAAGGATAACCTCGACAAAAATTTCGTTAATTTTATTCGCTAGCTCCTCGTCCAAAACGCCGTTTATCGCCACGACGCCGCCGTATGCCGAGACTGGGTCGCATTTTAGCGCCTCTACGTAGCTTTCAAGCAGGCTAGATTTCACGGCAAAGCCGCATGGATTGGCGTGCTTGCAGATCGCTACCGCAGGCGCCTTGCCGAAGCTGCTAGCGAGCATCAGCGCGCCGTGCATATCGGTCATATTGTTAAAGCTCGCCTCGCCCTTTAGGCTTTTAAAATGGTTGCTAAAAAAATCCTCTAACTCGTACAGCGCGCCCTTTTGGTGCGGATTTTCGCCGTAGCGAGTATCAAAAACCTTGCTGCCCGCGATAAATTTTTTCGCGCCGAAGCCGCCGTTAAAGCGCTCGTTCATATAGTTTGCGATCATCGCGTCGTAAGCTGCGGTATGCTCGTAAGCTTTTATCATTAAATTTTGCCTAAATTTCAGCTTCTCGCTCTCATCCGCGCTGCTTAAATTTTGCAAAACCGCGTCGTAATCAAGCGGGCTGGTAACGACATAAACGCTCGCAAAATTCTTAGCCGCGCTTCGAACCATCGCGGGGCCGCCGATGTCGATATTTTCGATGATCTCTGAAAAATCGTCGGTGCGGGCTGCGGTCGCTTTAAAAGGATATAAATTTACGCACACGAGATCGATGCCGCCGATGCCGTGCTGCGCGGCTTGGCTTACGTGATTTGCGTCATTTCGCTTATACAAAATTCCGCCGTGGATCTTCGGATGCAGGGTCTTAACCCGCCCCTCAAACATCTCTGGCGAGCCCGTGTATTGGCTCACTTCCGCTGCTTTCACGCCATTTTGCAAAAGCAGTTTATGCGTGCCGCCCGTGCTTAAAATTTCAAATCCGAGCCTCTGCAGCCCGCGAGCAAACTCTACGACGCCCTTCTTATCGCTGACGCTGATTAACGCTCTCATCTTTTCTCCTTTTAATTTATTCGCATAATTTTTTAAAAATCAGCTCGCGCATGTCGTTTGCGTTAAGCTGAAAATACAAAATCGCCTCACGGCGAGCCTTTTGATACTCGCGCCTCGTCTTTTCATCTGCTGCGCCGAGCTTTGCGCCGTTAAATTTCGCCATACGCGCCGAACTCAGCTCTTTTAGCCTCTCGCCGCCCGGAGAGATGCCGCCGCTATAATTAAACCACTCTTTGCTTTGAAAAATATTAAATAAAATTTTAAAATCTACGAAATTTCCCTTATTGTACTCGGCGCAGACCCCGTTTTTGTGGCTTGCGGTGTAGATCGCGCCATATCTGCGCTCGAAAAAATATAGTTTTATGAGCTTTGCGTTTTTGTCTAAATTTGCGCCGCTACCGCCTAAAATCGCAAGCCTCGCATCGCCGCGCGTTTCGTAAGGGCCTAAAATCGTGCCGTTTTCGTAGAGATTGCCGCCGTAAAAAGCGTATTTCGTATCCCTAAGCTCGTCCGAAAGAACGTAGGTTTTATCGGTTGCGGCTGAGTTTTTGCCCGCGCAGCCGAGCAGCGACAGAGCCAAAAACAGAGACGAGATAAAAAATTTCATCGCAAAAACCCTTTAAATTTTAAAATTTTGCCGAATTTATTAAGCGGAAATCGGCAAAGCCAAATTTACTAAATTTACCGCGCGCAAATTTTAATTTTACTTCTCAAATGCCGCCGCGTTGCCCGCGCGGACGTAAATTTTAAAATTTTGCGCCGCTTGCAAAAGCTAAATTTAAAAGCCGAGCGCAAAACGCAAATTTAAACCGCAGCGTAAGCTTAGCCGAAAAGATCGGCGCGAACCAGCTAAATTTAAAATTTCACGCCGCAGCTTTTATCGCTAAGCCGGGTTGCGCTTGCTTTTGCCGCTGCTGCTCGTTTAAATTTTATGCGCTCGTTTAAATTTTACAAGCCGCAAATTTAAAGCGGCACGAGACCCAAAAACCGCACTAAATATAATAGATACTGTTTTTGATATTTTTGCCATCGATCTCGTTTTTGCGCCACGAACTCTCGTCGTTTAGCACGATCCAGCGCTTCTCCTCCTCGCGATAAAACCAGTCCTTGTCGATCTGATAGTAGATCTGGCATCCCGAAATTTCGATGATGTTGGCGATGTTGTTGTCGTGGTAGTTGTTCTCGTCGAAGTCGGTGAAGGTGCGCTGCCCCATCTCGGCGTAGAGCTCGTTTAAAATTTGAAGCATCTCGCTTAGGCGCGTATCCATCTTCTCGACCTGAAGCCCAAGCTCGTTAGCCTCTCTGAATAAGATCGGATAGTCGTGCGACGGGTAGCCGCTGTTTAGC
Organism: uncultured Campylobacter sp.; assembly: GCA_937990735.1. Lineage (GTDB taxonomy): Bacteria > Campylobacterota > Campylobacteria > Campylobacterales > Campylobacteraceae > Campylobacter_B. The sequence goes on from CALKQT010000078.1 coordinate 13,144, forward strand.
TTGTCGCTGATAAAGGCGATCTTTTGCTCATCTTCGAAGTGGTAGCGCAGAATTTCGCGGCAAATTTTAAGCGACAGGCTGCTTGCGCGATCGACGGCGCCGAAAACGAGCGGATGGATATATTTGTAAAGCTCCTTGTACGGGTTCTCGTCGTTCGGGCGCTCGTTATTTTTCCAAAGCTTCACCACGCGGCTTAGCTCGTCCATCGAAACGTTGGCTTGGTCGTTGGTGTTCGTAACGGGCGAAAGCTCGTGTCGCAGCGAAGTATCGACCGACGTGAGATACCCAAGTGGCCCCATTAAAATTTTGTTCGCCCCAAGCGCCATCATCGTAGCCGCCGAAGCGCAGTTTGCGGGCACTAGAGCGATCAGCTCGTCGCAGTGGTTGCGCAGGATCGAGACGATCTTAAGCGAGGCGATACCGCTGCCGCCGTCAGATTTGATGTAAAGGTAGAGTTTTTCGAAATGCTTGCCCTTTAGGTGGTCGTTGATACTGATCGCGTCGTTACCGCAGACGCTGCCCGCGCCCGAATTGAAGTAGGTAAGCAGCGGCGCGCCCAGATATTTCTCGATATTCGTAATCACCTCTTGCGTTTGCTTCATCAAGATCGGCGGTTGCTTCGCTGCCTTTTTGGCGCCCTGCTTCTGCGGCTCTTCGTCTTTGGATAAAAATCCCATGTTTTTCCTTTCGTGTTGGTTTGGTTTTAAAATTTTATCTTACAAATATCGCGCAATCTGTCCCGGTGCCACTCGATGCTCTGCTTGACCGTATTGCCTAGAGCCGTATGCGGGCTTTGCAAAAACGCCCTACTATTTTTTAGACTTGAGCCCACGTATTCATAGCGTGAGATCACGTTTGCGCTGGAGCTTTGCGACACCGAAGCCGAAAACGAGTATGAATAAAGCGGCGCGGAGGAAGCGTAGCCGCTAAAGTGCTCTTTTAGATTTACGAATTTACCCTCCGCAAAGGTCTTGCAAACGCCGCCGCTTGCGGAATACTCGGCGATTCGCAGCTCTTTATTGGGCGTAAAAACGTAGATCGTAAATTTATTTAGACCTCTTTGCGAAATTTGATCCTTAGCCGTGCCGACTCCTCTTTCGTCTGTAAATAGATAGAGATTGGAGCCCTCCTCTTCATATCTTCCTAAGATCGCGTCATCTTTTAAAAGCGCGCCGCCTGAAATTTTATACTCGGTGACGGCCTGCCCGTCGTAGCTCATCATCACGGAATTTTCCGGATGCAGCTCGGCTTGCGAATACTTTACCTTCATACAACCCGCAAGCAGCGCGACCGCCGCAAACAGCGCTAAAATTTTGATTTTATCCATTACTTCCTCGAAGTCTATCTGCAAAAATCGTCTAGTTTCCTAGTCTTCATAGCTTTTGCATATCCGTGAAGATATACGCTCGTGACGCTAATTTTTACGGCACGATCCATTTTCTTATCTTGGATTAATTTGCTTATATCCGAAGTTTTATATACACCTAATTCCTTTGAAGCTCCATTTTGTATGATACCCTCGTCGTCGCTTTTTGAAATTTTACCATCCGCATAAAGCCAATCGTCATCTTTAAAAGTATTTGAAATAAAGTCAAAATTCACGTATCGGCCTGCGTTATAGACGCTGCAAATTCCATCCTTGTGCCAAACGCTAAATATCATTGCGCCCCCATCGTCAAAATGATAAAATTTCATCCGCTTAGCATTCAGCGCGGACCTGTAATTGTTGCCGTAAGACCTGCCCGCCCCATCGACGGCAATCGTTCTTATGTTATTTCTATATATCGAATACACGCCTAAATTTCTGCCGTTTTCATATAGATCCTCGCCGACAAATTTATAGATCATGGTTTTATTACCATCGTAAAATTTAAACTCCTTATCGCTCTTAGCCGGGCGCGATACTGCACATCCTCCAAGCAGTGCCGCCAAAACGGCAAAAATTATAAAATTTTTCATTCATCGCTCCTTAAATTTAATCCAACCTTTTAGACTTTTCTCTACAAAGCAGACCAAGAAGCGTAGCACCGCTAAGCACGACGGATGCTTGCACATGATCTGCTACTGTCGAATTTAGTTTTTCTAAAATTTTTTTATCCACATAAGATAATTTTTCATTAGCGAAATCAAACCTGGATGAAATTTTACCCATTCCTTTTCTTGACATCAAAACATCATAACTATACGCAAAAATCGGCTCGCCTCGTCCGTATATAGTAACACGCTCCTCTATATGTACATATTTTCCGCTGGATAATGCCTTGCAAACGCCGCCATTATGGCTATAAGAGATCACTTTAAGAAATTCATTCGGAACGAATATTATCTCCGTAATTTTTTTAGAATTATGTTCCTTTATCACACCGAGATCTATATAACCATTTTCCATTTCATCCGTATAAATGTGCATACCAAGTCCCGGTGCCGTAAGATATTTGCCTAACACTTTACCGTTTTTATAAAGCTTTCCGTTATGAGCTCGGTACTCAGTAGAAATATTTCTGTCATAACTTAGCAATACGCTATCTTCCGATCGGGCAATCTTGCTTTGATCTTTTTTGCTCGCGCATCCTCCGAGCAGTGCCGCTAAAACGGCAAAAATTATAAAATTTTTCATTTATCGCTCCTTAAATTCTAATCTTTCGCCGCACCTTGCCGCCGTATCGCGAGCCCTACCTCAAAATTTCAAGGCGTTTTGCGCCCTCAAATTTTAAAATTTCGCCCTACTTTTCGCCGAAGCGCTCCTTTAAAATTTTATACGCCTCGTTGATCTCCTGAAGCTTCTTCGTGCCCTCCTGGATGATCTCCTCGTCCGCGCCCTTACCCATCAGGATGTCGGGATGGTATTTTTTCACGAGTTCGCGATATTTTTTCTTGATCTCGTTAAACGTAGCGTCCTTGGAGAGCCCCAAAATTTCATACGGATCCCTTTTACTTTTGGCGGAGCCTTGCGAGCCGCCCGAATAGCCGCCATATCCACTCGAATACCCGCCGTAACCGCTCGAACTTTGCGAGCCTCCATAGCCCGAACCCGCCGTGCCGCTATATCCGTAGCCGGTGCCGCCGCCGTAACTACTGCTTCCGTAGCCACCGGTGCTTCTGCCGCCGTATTTGTCCCAATACCCGCCGCTTCTTGTGCTATAGCCGTCGTATTCGTCGTAAGCGGAGCTGCTTTGCGAGCCGCCGTTTTCGTAATATGTGCCGTAAAAACTGCGCTCAAAGGTCGCGAATATCTGGCTTTGGATATGCTCCGCAATGCCCAACCCGTCGCAAATCTGCGAGATTGTGCGCCGCTCTGCCGCACTAAAACCGCGATCGACGTAGGCTAAATTTAAAAAGAAATAGATTAGCCCCGTTTTGCGACTCGGGCTCGGGCGGTAGGTTTGGTTATATTTTTCGGCGAGCTCGCGCACGTTTGAGAGGTTTTCTTTCTCGAGCTTATAAACGAGCTTCAGCGCCTCTCGCTCGCGCTCGCCGGCGCCCATTTGGCGCACCAAATCGTCTAAAATTTCGCTTATCATCGCGGCTTCGGACTCGCTTACGTACCCGTCGCTTTTGGCGACCTTGGCTAGAAGTGCTACTAAAATTTTAGCCTCTGCTAGCTGCATTCGCGCCTTGCCGCGATAGCCGAAGTTGCCGAAAGCCCCACCGATCTGCGCGAAAATATACAGCGCGATTAAAAGAAATATGATGCTAAGCACGCGCTAATCTTCGCTCTTTACGATCTTGGCAAACTCGCCGAAGTAAATTTCTTTTAATGCAGCAAGGTTTTTATGGACGGAATTTATGCGAAACTCTTCGCCGCCGCTAATGCCTAGTCGCATCAAGCTTAACCCGTATTTTGCGGCCAGCTCTTTAAATTTCGCCTCGTCGCGCACGCCGAAAATCGCGCGCGAAAAGCTCTCGTCGAAAATATCTCTACTATCGTCGCAGCTCATCTCAAACTCGCCGCCGATACCGCCTACGCACGCCATCTTCGCTAGCGTGATCGCCACGCCGCCGATACCTACAGAATTTGCAAATTCCAAAACCCCGCTCTTGCCAGCTTCTATCGCGAAGTCCCATAGAGCGCGCTCTGCTTTTAAGCTTAACTCAGGTAGGCTGCCTGCGACGCGATTTTCCACCGCTTTCATATAAAGCGAGCCCGCAAAAACGCCCTTCGTATCGCCTACCAGGTAGACGCTCACGCCGCTAGCGCAAAAATCGCTAGGGATAATCTCGCCCTCGTTCGTGCCCACGCATACGATCGCGGGAGTGGGCTGGATGCTAACGCCGCCCGTTTCGTTATAAAGGCTTACATTGCCGCTTACGACGGGGGTATTTAGCGCGGCGCAAGCCTGCTTGATCCCCTCGCAGCCCTGCGCGAACTGCCACATAACCTCGGGATTTTGCGGATTGCCGTAGTTTAGGCAATCAGTGATGGCTAGAGGCGTCGCGCCGCTCATAGCGACCTTTCGCCCCGCCGACGCTACCGCGAGCGCCGCGCCTATGCGAGGATGGACGTAATTCATCCGCGTGTTGCAGTCCGCAGCCATCGCGAGTTTTACGCCGTTTTGCTTAACGCGCATCACCGCAGCGCCCAGCATGCCTGGACGCTTGGCGGAATTTAACCCTACGTTAGCGTCGTATTGATCGTAGATGTAGGATTTATTTAGCACTTCGGGGTCCCCAAAAATTTTATCAAACGCCGCGTCCAGCTCGCGCTCGCTTGCGCCGCAGCCGCATAAATTTTGTTGCGCGATCTGCGCCATATATGCAGGCTCTTTTATCGGGCGATCCAGCACGGGCGCAGCCTCGCTAAGCGGCTCGATCGGAATGACGCCCGCCAGCTCGCCGTGCCAAAAAAGCTCCATCTTGCCGCTATCCGTTACCTCGCCGATTACGGCGGCATCAAGATCCCATTTGGCAAAAATTTCTTTGATTTTCTCCTCGCAGCCCTTTTTGGCGCAGATCAGCATACGCTCTTGGCTCTCGCTCAACATCAGCTCATACGGGCTCATCCCCTCCTCGCGCATCGGTACGCGGTCTAAGCTTAACCTCATACCGCTGCCGCTGCGCCCCGCCATCTCAAAGCTGCTTGAAGTAAGTCCCGCTGCGCCCATATCCTGGATACCAACGACGTAGTCGGTCTTAAAAAGTTCCAAGCACGCCTCCATCAGTAGCTTTTCAGCGAACGGATCGCCCACCTGCACGGTCGGACGTAGGGATTTGTTCTCCTCGCTGAAGCTATCGCTCGCCATCACGGCTCCTCCGAGCCCGTCGCGACCCGTCTTAGAGCCCACGTAGATCACGCTATTGCCCACGCCTTCGGCTCTGCCGTAGAAAATTTCATCCTTTTTAACGATACCCAGAGCAAAGGCATTAACCAAAATATTGCCGTCAAAGCTCTTATCGAAGCTCGTCTCGCCGCCTATCGTAGGGATGCCCATGCAGTTGCCGTAGTGCGCGATGCCGGCGACCGCTCCTTTTAGCAAATAGCGCTGCTTGCGCGCATTCTCACTCTGCCCTCGTATATCGCCGAAACGAAGCGAGTTCATATTGGCTTCGACGCGCGCGCCCATCGTAAAGATATCGCGCAGTATCCCGCCCACGCCGGTCGCAGCGCCTTGAAACGGCTCTATGAAGCTAGGGTGGTTGTGGCTTTCCATCTTAAAAACCGCAGCCATGCCGCCGCCGATGTCGATGACGCCTGCGTTTTCGCCCGGGCCTTGGATAACCCAAGGCGCCTTGGTCGGAAAGCCGCTTAAGTATTTTTTGCTCGATTTGTAACTGCAGTGCTCGCTCCACATCGCGCTAAAAATCCCAAGCTCGAGCAGATTCGGCTCGCGACCTAAAATTTTTAAAATTTTTTCATATTCTTCGTCTGAAATTTTATGTGCCGCTACTACTTTTTTGTCCATTTTTTCGCCCTTTTCGCCGTTAAATTTAGGTCGTAATGATAGCTAAAATTTTCTATCATTTCGATTAATCTTCGCCCTTTTTAAGATACTTCTCGTAAAGTTTCGCCTCTTTTAAAAACGCGTAAAATGCGTTAATGTTTGCCGTGATAAATCCCTTGCGCCCGTCAAAAAGCGATCTGCGCAAAATGTATGATTTAAAAAACGCAAACGGATAAATCAGCAAAAGCTTCGCAAGGCTCGGCTTCTTGCCCTTCTCAAAATCCCCCTGTGCGCGCAGCGTGGAGTAGTTGTTGTTTTTCATAACGAGCTCGGCGATCGGCTTTTCGCTAAAGTGATTAATGCAAAATTTGCTCTTTTTCAACGCGCCCTTTACGATCGAAATTTGCGCGTGCACCCCCATATTTTTATACTCGCCGCACTCTTTGCGAAAGAAGCGGATGTGGGTATTTTTGCGAACGAGATCGGAGCATCTGCGCCCGAGCGAGTATTCATGAAATTTAATATCCAGCGCAGAGTAATCGCTCTGGCTCATAAACTCCTCTATCTCGCCTTTTAGCTCAGGACTTACCTCCTCATCGCCGTCGAGATTGAGCACCCATTCGTTGCTACATAGCGAAAACGCGTAGCTTTTCTGCACCCCCTCGCCCCGCCAGTCGTGATGGTAAATTTTATCGGTAAATTTACGCGCGATTTGCAGCGTGGCATCGGTGCTGCCGCTATCGACGATTATGATCTCGGCAAAATCCGCCACGCTACGCAGCATACGCTCGATGTGGCGCTCCTCATTCATCACTATCGCATAAACGGATGCTTTAATCATAGTTTGTTCCTTATCCTCGTAAATTTCAGCCAAAAATCAAAAAACCCCTCCGTGCCCAAAATGCCGATACGCTTTACGGCGTATTTGTCCTCGCCCGCCTCGTAAAGTCCGCGCTTGACGACCACCGCGCCTTTGAAATTTGATCTGGCGATATTTAAAATTTCATCGTTAAATTTACCGTACGGGTAGGCAAACACTTCGCACGGCTGCCCGCAAATGCATGCTACGCGAGCCTTGGACGTGATGATCTCGTCTGCTGCGAGCTGCGGATCGCTCGCGTAAGTAAGGTCTAAATTTACGTGGTGCATCGTATGCGCGCCAAACTCCACCAGCCCGCTTGCTTGCATTTTCAAAATTTGCTCCTCGCTCAGCATCCGCGCAAGATGGGTCGTGTTAGCGCGCTCCCAGTCGTTTTGCACGGCGTCCGGCACCAAAAATATGCTCGCTTTGAAATCGTATTTTTTCAAAATTTCAAAGGCGCTAGTAAAATTATTTTCAAACCCGTCGTCGAATGTAATACAAACCGCCTTTTTAGGCAGCCGCTCTAGCGCAATTAGCTCGCTAAGCTTAAAGCTCTTAAAGCCGTTTTTCGCAAGCCACGCGATCTGTCTTTCAAAATCCGCAGGCTTCAGCCTCCATTTGTCGAATTTATCGCCCTTGTGCTCCTCTACGCTATGATACATCAGCACCCGCGCCTTATGCCAGCCCTGCGGGATCCGCCACCAGTTATACCGCAGCGAAACGCCCACCGCGGCGGCAAAGATCAGAAAAGCTACAAAATAAATCATCTGAATTTCTCTCCGTTTTTATAGACGAACTCGCGCCACTCGTAAGGCTCGCTGTAAAAATCGCTCCGCTCGTTTTTATCTCTTCCGTTTGGTGCGTCGTGACGTTCGCCGATGTTCTCGCTGCATTTTTCATCAGAAATTTCACCGCAAGCATCTGCGCCGAAGCTCTCTTCAAAGATCGTCTCGAGCATAAATTTTGCCACTCGGGCGGCATTTGCGATTTTTAGCGTCTTGGCTCTGCCGCGCTGCGCGATACGCGCATATTCGCCGCTAGCAAGAAGGCGTTTGATCTTTGAAAAGCAATCCGCGGGATTTTCAAAATAAACTATCTCCGAGCCGTCCTCGTAAAACCGCTCAAACCCCGCGATCTTGGGGCTAAAAGTGCAGACGCCGCATCCTAAAAACTGTGCCATGCGGTCGCTCGCGCCGAGCAATTTATGAGCACGCGCGCACTCAAGCTCGTCGTCGCGATTAAAATTTATCGCAATCTTAGCAGCCGCGATCTCGCGATGAAATTTATCTCCGAATACGGCAGGCGCGCCGAGGCTTGCAAAAATTTTAAGCCTAAGCCCTTCTTTTTCGCAAAAATCGCGCAGCAAAAGCGCAAATTTATACCTCACGTCCTCTTGATAATCGCGCGCTATGTAGATCACGTCAGTCGTTTTAGCAGCGTCTAGGCGTCTATCAAACGCCGCGTCGGAGATGTTTGGGAAAAAGGCGAATTTCGCGCCGTATCTCGCCGAAAGATCGCGCAGCTTCAGCGCATTCGCCCAAAAAAACACGTCGATGAAGCTTAATTTTTCGAAAAATTCCCGTTTTTCTTGCAGGTGATCGACGTACCAGATCGCGATTTTGATCTTAGGAAGTGCCGATTTTATCGCCTGCAGCGTGCTAAGACCGATCTTTTCGCCTTTACCGATTAGAAGCAGATCGGCACCGATGTTTTCGCAGATACGCACGAGTTTGGCGTTCATCTTCTCTAGCCCGCTGTTTTTCAGCCCGCAAAAGCGCAGGCTCCGTTCCCAATCGCGATAGCTAAAATCATAGACGAAGTGTCCGCCGCGGATGAGCCCGTGGCTAATCTTACGCTCCATGCCGTAGAAAAAACTGCCGTCGTCGTATTCGTTGAAAATGCCGCAATGCACGATTTTTAGGCTTCGCATAACAGCTCCTCGTAGTAATTTTTAAGCGAGCTAATATAATTTTGCAATGTCAAAGTTTGCTTAAGACCGGCGTGTTTTTGCGCAAAAGCTCGGACGGATTTGCCGTAAGTGCGGTAAATTTCATCGATTTTGACGCCTAGATCCGCCGCCTCATACAAAAACTCTTCGCTTAAAATTTCCGAAATTCCGCCCACGCGGGTGGATATCAGCACGGGTGAATAAAAAATACCTTCGATCAAAATCACCGGAAAGCCCTCCTTGCGCGAGCTGATGACGTGCAGGTGCGACGCGCTCAGAGCAGCCGCAACGTCGTCGCAAAAGCCGCACAGCCGCACCCGATCCCGTAAATTTAGCGAATCGATTAAATTTTTTAAATTTTGCCTCTCGCCGCCTTGGCCGTAAATTTTAAGCTCGAAATCAAATTTCAGCTCGCTTGCAGCGTGGATCAAAAGATCAAAACCCTTGATCTTATCGAGCCTGCCGACCGCGACGATGCTAAATTTAAAATTTTCCGCCGCTGCGTTTGCGCCCTGTTGCGATACGAATACGCTGCTGGTCTTGTTTTGCGATGCATCCGCATCCAAAGCCCTATCTTGCGACACGCGCGCCTCGCCAGCCATGTTTTGCGACGCGAACGTGCCGCCGGCCGAGTCGCCGCGCGCATCTTTTTTTCTCTCAAGCGCCCTATTTGCAGCGCCCTCCGCGTCCTTGCAGCGCGCGAAAATTTCATGATTTACAAACTCCCGCCGCGGCTCTATGCCGAAATATATCACTTTCGCGGCGTGATTTATCGTGGTTGCGACCTTGCGCGAGGCTGCGATGACGTTTCGCACGCGATCGAAAACGGGCGCTTTTCGGTCGTTGTGTTTGGTCGCGACAAGCTTAAGATTTAAAAATTTTTCGACCACAAAACCGATCTGTGCGGCTTTGGCGCCGTGCGAATGTAAAATTTCAAATCTGCCCGAGCGCAAAAACCGATAAATTTCAGCGAACAAAAACGGATTGTAGCGCTTGTCGCGGCTTTTGTACTGATAAATTTGCACGCGCGCATCCAGGCGCTGTAAAAACTCGCATCGCGCGGGCACGATTAGCGCCGCCTGCTCGCTTTTGCAAAGCTCATTTAGCGAGTCAATCACGATCTTTTCGACGCCGCCGTAAAATCTGGAGCAACAAAGATAGGCGATTCTCATCTATTTCTGCCCTTCTTCATCTTCAAAATAAAGCTAAAAAGCCCCTGCCTGCCGCTAACCATGATGCGCGGAATTTCAAAATTTGAGTAGTGTGGACGCAACACGTCGTTTTTCGTCGTAACGGCGCAGCTAAAGCCCGCCTCGCGCACGTAGTGCACGCTAATCTCGTCGTAAAAGCCGAACGGATAGGCAAAGGCGCTGCAAGAAATATCAAATTTCGCCTCTATTTCGCGCTTTGATTCGCTCATCTGACGTAGCTGCTCTGCCGCGCCCAGGCTAGGCAAGTTTGCGTGATCGAGCGTATGCGAGCCGATCTCGATGAGCCCGCTTTGCAAAAGCTCACGGACCTCCTCGTCACTTAGCATCTCCTCGCGATTTAGCTCGTCGCTTGATTTTTTCAGATCCTTATCGGTCGCCCAATTCCCGTCAAAGCGCCGGTTCACGATGAAAATCGTCGCCTTAAAGCCGTATTTTTGCAAAAGAGGCAGAGCACCCGTGAGATTATCGCGATACCCGTCGTCGAAGGTAATACAAACCGCTTTTGCGGGCTTGCTACCCAAGCTTGCAAGCTCGCTTAAAGTGTAGCTCGTAAAGCCGTTTCGCTTCAGCCACGCAAGCTGTTTTTCAAACGCGGCGGGGGTTACGCGCAGGCGGTTAAATTTAGAGGCGCGCTTTGGCAGATGCTCGCGGATCATATGATACATCAGCACGCGCGGATACTCGTAAGGCAGATCCTTCGCCCACCACGCAAAGCGCAGGCTAAACCACGCAAAAAGCGCCGCCGCCGCAAAAGCCAAAACCGCCGTGTAGATCATCGCTCGATCCTTGCGCGATAAGCCAAAAAGCTCAAAATCGTAGCCAGGCTTAGCGCTTCTTTCGACAGATACGCGCCATGATCGAACTGGCAATCTATCAAAAGATAAATTAAAAGCGTAAGAATCCCAAACTGCTTGCTTTGAACGCACTCTTTAAAAACGCTAAATAGGATCGCGCCGTAAAATATGAGGCCGAGCGCGCCGCTATAAAGTAAAATTTCTAAAAATAGATTGTGCGGCGCGTTATATTCAGGATGCTCTAGGACCGGGGAGCCCGGCAAATTTATATATGAGCCCAGCCCGTAGCCTAAGATAGGCTTTTCTTGTGCCATTTCTAAAATATAGCTCCAAATCACGGTCCTGCCTGAAGAATCGCCGCTAAATAGCGCGGCTAGCCTTTGCTCAAACGAGGGCGAAAGCGCAAGCAAAACGGCAAAAAGTGCGATGAAACCCACCGTGAAAAATAGGTATTTTTTATTTAAACTCTTTAAATTTAGCGCGCCGTAAAACGCAAGCGCGCAGAACGCGCCGACCCACGCCGCTCTGGAAAATGAAAAGATCATAAAAAATGCGAATAAAAATAGAGTCGCAAATTTAAGCGCCAAAGGCCGCCGTATCGCCACCGCGCTAAGGCAGAGCCCAAAGCCCATAAAAAGCCCTAAAATATTGCGGTTCGAAAGCGCTCCGCTAAGACCTCCGCGAGTGGAATTGTTTGAAAAGACGATCGCATCGGGGCTACTTACAAACTGATAGATCACGCTCGCCGATAAAATTCCAAGCCCTACGAACAGAAAGGCAAAAACGGCGTTTTGATCAAAGAATTTAAGCTTGTAAAAATAGCAAAGCGCCAAAAATATCGTGCCGTATCGAAGTACGAAAAATAGCGTACTCTGCCATGCTTTTTTTGAGATAACAGCCTCGTTTAGGAGGTTTGAGATCGCTAGCGTCGCGACGACGAAGATGAAGCAGATCGCGATAAATCGCGTTTTTTTCAAAATTTCGCTTAAAATTTCGTAATTTTTAAAATACAATAGATGCGCCAAAAAGAATAAATTTAGCGCCGCAAAGGAGATCTGATAGACCGCGTTTTTGAAAAACAGCGACGCGCACCAAAGAAGCAGCAGCGTTAAAAATGTGATCCTCCACCCGCTAAGCGCGCCGTTTTCGTAAAAAAATTTTTTCATATTAAACTCTCATAAACCTTTATCGTTTTTTCTACCATCTGCTCTAGGCTGAAGTTTTGCGAAACGTAGCCGTAGCCGTCAAATTTCAGCTCGCGCGCGGGGGCAAACAGCCACGCCAGCGCCTGCGCGTCGCCCACGTCAAAAAAATAACCGTTTTCGCCCTCTTTAATAATATCGAGCGCGCCGCCGTGGCGGGTCGCGATCACCGGGCAATTTAACGCGATCGCCTCAGCCATCGAGCGGCCGAAGCTCTCGGGCTTGCTCGAAGCGCTTACCGCAACCGACGAGAGCGAGTAAATTTCGGCTACCTTGCTCTGCGAGCCTGCAAAAATTACGCGCTCGCATAGGCCAAGCCCCTTTACGAGCGATTTTAGCTCGGAAAAATACTCGTCGCGATCCGCTCTCACACCGCCTACGATCAAAATTTTGAGATTTTGTTCGCTTGCCAAAGCCGCGGCGCGGATCAGGGTTTTGTAATCCTTAATCTGCGTGATGCGCCCCACGGCGGAGACGATGAAATCATCCTGCGCGAGGTTAAAGTTCTGTCTAAATTCCGCGATGAAGCGCTCGTCTAAATTTTTGGGATTAAATTTCGCTAAATCAATACCGCGCGGAATGATCGTGATCTTGGCTGCGTCTACGCCGTAGCTTCGCACCACGTGATCGCGCGTATAGCCGCTAGGGCAGATGATCGCGTCCGCATCCGTCATGATTTTGCTGTAGAAATTTACGGAATTTATCCCATGCACGGTGCTTACGATCTTTGCTTTGGGGTGAGCAAATTTAACCAGCCACGCCGGCACGCGGGAGCGGACATGCACGATGTCTGGAGAAATTTCGCTTAAAATTTTACGCAGCTTTAAAACGCGCGCCGCAACGCTTAGGATATTTTTGGAGCAAACGTCGAGCTGTACGTGCACGCCGCCCTCGTTTTCTATCTTTGGCGCCAATTTGCCGCCGTTACTGATAACGAAATTTTCGATGCCGCGCCGTGCAAACTCCCTATTTAGCTCGACTACGCCGCGCTCGACGCCGCCTTCGTTCAGCTCGGGCAGGATTTGCACGACCCTCATATTTTTATCTCCCTCACAAACGCCTTAAGATCGTACTTCGCAGTCTTTTTTAACTTCGCACCCTCGCTGTGTCGCCTAGCATAGCCCGTAGAAACGAGAGCGCTTATAAAATCGTCAAATTTATTATGAGCGACTTTGCGCTTTAGGCTCAAAATGGATACGCTCGCGCTCCCGTTAGATGCAGCCTCGCTTATCATCGAGACGCTGTCCTCGCTGATAAAAACCCACTCGCACTGCGCCAAAAAATCACCAATCGGATTTACGGGCTCTCGGCTATAAATCACGCTATAATCCCAGCTGAGCTTTTCTAGCGCGCTCTCGGTAGCCTGCGGCGTGCGCGGAGAGGTCGTTAGCGCAAACTCGCAGTCCGCAAACTGCGCCCTTACGCCCTCGATCTGCTTTAAAATTTCATCCCCCATCTCAAAGCAGGAATTCGGCCCGCCGATGATAAATCCTACCGCCTTGCGCTGCGACCGGTACAGCCCCTGCGGGCGCGAAAAGCTAAGCGAGACGGGCGAAATTTTAAGATTCGCGCGCGGCTTTGGGCGATCGTGCGCGCCTGCGATTATGACGCTAAAATCCTTGCGGTAGCCCTTCGGATACATTAGCGCTATACTCGGCTTTGCGTATCTGCGCGCGTAAAATTTCAGCGCGTAATAGGTCGTAGAGCCCGCGCCTACGAACAGATCGAAATCTGCGAAATTTAAATTACGATATGATGCAGCGTCTAAATTTTCGTTATATGATACGGCGTCCAAATTTCTGTCATTCGGCGCGACATCTAAATTTGCATTATCCGGCGCGACGGAGCTGTTTAGAGCGGAACTATTTAAATTCGATCTGTTTTTGCGGTCCGCGTCTTTTATCTCGCTCGCACCGCCATCATCAAGGTCGCACTTAAAAATTTTAAAATAAAGCCCGAAAAAATCAAGCACGTAGGAGCAGAGTTTAAGAAGCTTGTTTGCGTAAGCGATCCTACAAAGGCAAAACTCAAGCGCTTTTAGCTCGCAAAATGCGATGCTTTGGTTCTCGTGCCCCTTGCGGCCGTCGCTTAAGATGAGCGCTTTTCGATACGGATTTTTAGCGGCGAGCGGATTTGCAGCGGAGTTTTCGCTGTTTAAATTTAAAGAGCCGCCGCCTGCGTGCCACGCGCAACCTGGAGCGCCCGATCTTAAATTTTTATCACTAAAGCTTTCACGGCGTAAAATGCAAGAGGGACAGCCGCAAATCGATATGAAATTTTTGAGGTCCAAATTTTTGCCTGCTCGCGCGACGGCGATCGCCATAGAGCTTTCGCGATTTAAAATTTTACTTTCTCGCGCAGCTCTACTTAAATTTTCGACGCTTTGCTCTTTTGCAAAAAGGCGCGAGCTCTGCGGCGCGGATAAATTTCTCGCGATGCCCTGCCTGCTCTCGCCTCTTGAAATTTGCCGCGCCATCAGTCCATCTTCCATCGTTTGTGTATCCAAAACCACTGCTGCGGCGCAGTTCGCACGACCTCTTCGAAAATGTCGTTGCACTTTTGCGTGATAAACAGCTCGGCCTCGTCCTTATCTAGTCCCTCGGGCGGCGGCGGAAAATCCTTAATCACAATCTCGTAGCGATTATCCGCGCCGCGCCGCGCAAAAATTGGTATCAGCACTGGGCGAAATTTCAAATAAAGCGATGCGATAGTCTTCGTGGTGTAGCACTGCCGTCCAAAAAAGGTCGTAATCAGGCTATTTTTAGGACCCGGCTTTTGATCGGGCAGAATGCCTACGTTGCGCCCCTGCTTTAGCGCCTGCACGAGCCTGCGCATCGCATCGTCCTTGTAAATGAGATCGTTGCCGTAGCGCTCGCGAAACGGCGCCACTAGCCGCTCCTCGATCAACTCATTATCGCTGCGACGCCCGACTACCGAGACGGGAAAGCCATTGGCGCCGAAAAAATTAGCTAGAATTTCCCAATTTCCAAAATGCGCGGTAAAAAATAAAATCCCGTGCGGATTATCACCTTTTAGCTTTCGGACGCGCTCTAGCGCCTGCTCGCCGTTTGAAATCAGATCATCAAATTTTAGTCTGCCATTGTAAAATAAAAGCGTGTCAGTAAGCGTCCTAGCGATACTGCGAAAATTCTCGATCGCAAGAGCGTGAAGCTCACTTTCGCTTTTTTGCGGATAGGCGGCGCGAAGGTTATCCTGCGCGACTTTAACGCGCCTACTAAGCTTCCACGATGCAAAAAGTGCGAGCTTATCGAAAAATGTGAATATGAAGCTTTTCGGCGCGAATTTTGCAAATTTTATCAGACACAGCGCCAAAAAATATTGGATTCTTTCCTTCATAAAGACCTCGTTTTAAATGCGAGATTATATTGAATTTTGGCTAATTAGTAGCTAAAACGCTATTTGCCGAGGCAAAAATTGCTAAACATTTCGTCTAAAATTTCATCTCGCTCAAATGGACGCGAAATACGTGCAATCGCCTCAATCGCGCGATTTATCTCAAATGCAAAAAGCTCAAGCTCGCCGCAAGCTAGGCGCTCGCTCGCGTTTTTAAGAGCCGCAAGCGCGCTCTCGCAAGATAGAATTTGCCGCTCATTGCTTAGCATAAGGCCATCGAAATTTTGAGAATTTAAGTAGCTCTCAAGCGCGGTTAAAATTTGATCCACGCCCTCGTTTGCAGAAATCTCAAGCGGCGCAAAAATGGAATTTGCTTGGGTATTTTGCCTAACGGAATTTATTGTAGAGCTATTAGGAGCGATGGAATTTGCAGAATTTTGTTTGGAATCATCTTTCGTAAAATTCTCCGCAGCACAGCTTACAGTAGCGCGCTCGGTATTTGGCGACGCTAGTCCCGCTTTTGCGGCAAAATTCTGTTCCTTTGGATTTATGGAATTCGCAAGAGCTATTTGGCTTGTAGGCGCGGAATTTGTGGAAGTAGAATTTTGCGCGCTTAGGTCACGCTTTAAATTTTTAGCTTTTAAATTCTGCGCGCAAGAATTTAAAGAAGCGTCGCAGGTATGACTTTGCTTTAAATTTTCGGCTGCGAAATTCTCTAATATGGGATTTTCGGCTGCGAAATTTTTTGCAGAAAAAGTCTCTAAATCCTCGTCAAGATCCTCCGCGCTAGGGCAAAATTTACGCGGCAAGTCACATTTATTTAAAACGTAGATGATTTTTTTGCCTTTTTGTTCGCACAATATTTTTAAGATCTGCGCGTCCTCGGCGTCCCATTCGCGACTTGCGTCAAACACTGCCAAAATCACGTCTGCCTCGCTTGCAGCGCGAAGCGAATATGAAATGCCGATACTCTCGAGCTTTGAGCCGCCGTGTCTGATACCTGCAGTATCGACTATACGGATTAGATGAGTGCCTATCTGCAGGCTTTCTTCGATGAGATCGCGAGTAGTGCCCGCCTCGTCGCTCACGATAGCGCGGCTAAAGCTCAGCATAGAGTTTAAAATGCTTGATTTACCAACATTCGGCTTACCTACAATCGCTACTTTAAAGCCCTCGATCAACCCCTTTCGGCTGCGGCTGATGCGAGTGATTTTTTCTAGTGAAGCGATATTTTGGCTAAGCATTTCTTGCGAGTTTTGCAGTACATCTTCGGGCAGATCATCCTCCGCGTAGTCGATGCAAACCTCGACAAAAGCTAGCGTCTTAACCAGAGCCGCGCGCAGATTTGCGACGAAGTCTGCTAGCTCGCCTCGCAGGCTGCGCGATAAAATTTTAGCCGCACTTTGCGAGCGCGAATTAATCAGATCGCTTATGGCTTCGGCTTTACTAAGATCCATTTTACCGTTTAAAAACGCTCGCTTGCTAAACTCGCCCGGATTTGCTATGCGCGCGCCCAGAGCCAGCACGGCATCTAACGCCAAGGATGAAGCCGTAAAGCCGCCGTGGGTCTGCACTTCTACGACATCTTCGCCGGTAAAGCTATGCGGAGCTTTAAAATATATCAAAATCGCCTCGCCGAACGCTTCGCCGCTCGCGTCAAAAAGATTCACAAGCGTAGCATAGCGAGGTCGCAAAAAACTGCGATGTGAAAGGCCTAGAGCGATAGATAGCGCTTCCTCGCCTGAAATTCTAACTATGCAAATTCCGCCGATGCCGTGAGCCGTAGCGATAGCGGCGATAGTCTCGCTCACGATTAGCTTTTTTCGTCTACGATGACGATTTTGCCGCTACGCGTGGATTTGATGCCCACGAAACGATCTGGATATGCTTGTTTTAGCTTATCGGCTACAATTTTGATAAATGCGCCATCAAAAGCCTTCGTGACGATACGCTCATTTCCGGAGCGTTCCACGAGCGCATTTACATAAGAATCGATAAATCGTTCTTGATTTTGTAAAAATTCCGCGATTTCAAAAACCACGGCAAGATCATATCTGATACTGATCCAGTTGTAAATCATATACGAAAGCGCCTTGTAGCGGTGCCCCTCTTTGCCTATCAAAAGCGCGCTATCCTCGCCTTGTAGCTTGATATAGACGGTATTTTCGTCGATTTTGCTAACATCGCTAACTTCGATATTAAACTCGCTTGATCTAAAAAGTGCAGATAGCTTCTCTTTGATATCGGATAAAATTTCATCCGTCACAACGCCCTTTTGCTTTTCTTTGCGATGTTTAGAATGCGTGGCGCGCGGACTTTGCGGCTCTGATTTATCGCCCTGCTTTTTCTCTGCTTTGCCGGCTTTATTTTGCGGGGCGTTAAATTCCGGATTTTCGCTAAATTTCTCCCCCTCCAAAACCGCTTCTATAATAGCATTTTTTTTAAAGAAGCCCAAAAATCCACCGCTTGGATGCTGCAGCACGCGCACGTTAAGCTGCGTTACCGAGCATCCAAGCTCAGATGCTGCTTTATTATATGCGTCTTTTAAATTTTCTGCTTCAATTATCATGACTTTTTCTCCGCTATTTGAGCTTGTTTATGCCTAGCAAAGGCTTTATTAATGACATATTGCTGGATAATGGAGCAGAAATTATTTACCGTCCAGTATAACGTAAGACCCGCAGGAAACATTACAAAAAATACCGTAAAAATGAGCGGCAAGAATTTCATCATCTTCTCTTGCATCGGATCAGTAAACGTAGTCGGCGTAATCTTTTGCTGCAAAAACATCAAAATTCCCATCGTAATCGGCAGGATGTAATATGGATCTTTAAGCGACAGATCGTGGATCCACAGCGCCCACTCCGCGCCCTTTAGCTCGATCGCATTAAGCAGCACGCGGTAGATCGCGAAAAATACCGGTATTTGAAGCAGGATCGGTAAGCAGCCGCCCATCGGATTGGCACCGTTTTTCTTATACAGATCCATCATATGCATCTGCAGCTTTTGCTTATCATCCTTGTATTTTTCTTGAAGCTCTTTCATCTTGGGCGCCAGATCTTTTAGCTTATTCATCGATAGCATTCCCTTGTAGCTTAGCGGGAATAAGATTAGGCGGATAATGAGCGTGAGCACGACGATCGACCAGCCCCAGTTACCGATATAGCCGTGCAGCCAGTTTAGAAATTTAAACATCGGGCGGGCGATAAAGGTAAACCAGCCGTATTCGATAATGTGCGTAAGAGCAGGATTTATCGAGCTTAGCGTTGCGTGATCTTTCGCGCCGATATAGCCCGTAAGACTAAGATCGCCATCTGAGCCTATGAAAACCTGCGAAATTTTATCTGCGTCAGTCACGTTCGCATTCAAGCTCTCTCCGTAAAATAGCGTCGTATAATAGCGATCGGAGCTTGCAGCGATATTTGCACCGCTTATTCGCTCGTTTTTATCCACATCACCATCTTTAAAAATTTCTACGCTTTCGCTTATAGCTTGCGAGCCAGTAAAAAATGAAGTGATTTTATCTGAAATTCCAGCTTCGCCCGGTTTTCCAACGATGACGCCGTGAACCGTATAGCTATCTACTTCTACGTTCGGGCGCGAGCCGGGGCTGATAAAATAATGCGCATTGCCGCTTAACTTCAGATCCAATTTATAACTACCATTTGGATAAAAGGTAAGAATTTTATTTATGCTAACGGCGCCTAAACTTTGACTTAATGTAACACTAGCCTCTCCGTTTCGTACGTCCAGCTCGCTAGATGAAGCGCTGTAAGGAGTATCGAAAGCCATCGCATTCAACGCCGCGTCCTCAAAGCGCATCTCAAGCGGTTTAGAATGCGATTTAGGATCGATCAAATTTATCGCATCGCCGTTTTCGTCACGGAATTTAGCATCGTTTAGCACATACGAGCTTATACGACCGAATCCGTCGATCGTAAAATTTGCTTCTTTTCCGACTACGCGTACTAACGATGCAGAGATGGAATTTGCGGTATTTAAATTCGCTCCCTGCGCGCTCACGCCAGCGGCAGTAGTTTGCGGAGCGGACTTGGCGGCATTTTTTTGCGCGATTTGCGCCGCGGTTGCGTTTGCCTCCATTGCGGCGCGAATTTTTGATAAATAAAAATGATCGTAAGCTACAAAAAATATTAGCGCAGTTGCTATTGCGATAGCAAGGCGCTTTGATTGAGGAAGTTTATCTAGCACTATTTTTCTCCTAGTCGTATGACGTAATATCTATTTTTTTTATATGGTATAAACCAAAGCTTAAATTTCTGCGCGCGCACGTTAAAGCCGCCTTCGCAGGCTTTCGAAAATACGCAAAATTTGAAATTTCGCGCGATTATCGGATAATCTATGCCGCCGCTAAAGAGCGGATTGCATCTTAAAATTCTAGCCGCTACAGCGCAGAGTGCGCCAAAGACGCCGTTAAACTTAAACTCATAAAGCGCGTATTCCGAACAGCTCGGATAATAACGGCAACAGCGCGGTAGCAAAGGCGAAATAAATTTTCGATAAAACCCGATCGCGGCTATAAAAAATCTCTTCATTTTACTGCGCCGATCTTTTTAAACGCCCATTTTAAATTTCGCTCGATGTCTTCAAAGCTCATATCTATGATCCGCTTTTTTGCGATTAATATAAAAATTCCGCTAACAATGGCGTCTTTTTGATTATAAAACGCTGCGCGCAAACGTCTTTTAGCGTAATTGCGCGTAACCGAATTGCCTATTTTTTTACTGGCGACTGCGCTAAATTTACGCTCTTCGCTAGCTAAAAAATACACGACAGCGCATTCGCAATGCCACTTTGCCGCACTTTTATAAACTTCCGAAAAAACCCTGCTATCGCTTATCGCAGCAAATTCGCCTACGCAGCCAATCTTCTTCTGCCTTTAGCGCGTCTTGCGCTTAAAACTCTGCGGCCGTTTTTTGTTTTCATACGGACGCGAAAGCCGTGAGTACGCTTTTTAGGGGTATTGTGGGGTTGGTACGTTCTTTTCATAACTGTTCCTTTAAGAAAATGTAAAGCGGAGATTTTATAGAAACTTTACTTAAAAACCGATAAACAAAAGCAGCCCTAGCGCCGATAAGCGTCGCCTTGCAGCTTTTTACGGCGCAGTTTTAAGTCCTTCTCATTTTTATTGTTTCGCTCCTTGATGTCTTGCATCGGCTGCTTTTTCATCGAAAAATCATCGTGGTCGCCTACGCTTTTTGATTCACGCTGTAAATTATTTTGCAAGCTTTGCCTATCTAATTCATTTTTTTGACGATTTAACAAAATTTCACTATGGTTTTTCTCAAATTCTGATTGTTTATCGTTCGCAGCATATACGCTAACGCCGAGGCCTACTGCGTCATCTTGCGCTCTTAACGCCGTGCAATCAGCAAATATCGCGCCACAAAGCAGCCAAAATATCAAAGCCTTTTTCATTTGCGTTTAAATTTACCTGCCATCGCGCGATAGATCGCCGCCTCGTTTTGAAGCGTCAAATATCTTTGATTTAGCTCGTTTATCTTAGCATTTACGGCGTCAGTGCGGGCTTCTAGCATATCCTTTAGCTCGCTTGAACCTGCTTCGTATTTCGCAGCGTAAAGATCGGCAATACGCGCCTTTTCGTCATAAGCGGCACTTAAATTTTTAAGGTTAGCCAGATTGATCTGATAAATTCTATATAAATTTAGCACCTCATTCGTAGCGTTAGAAAGCGTCTGTTCATAATTTACGACGTTTTTGCGAAAAGCGATCTCTGAAATTTTAAGGCGGTTTTCAACCCTCGCATAATCCAAAAACGGCAGACTTATGCTTACGTTGCCGCTTAAAAAATTTAGCTTGAAGCTATCGTTAGCGCTCACGCCTTGCCCGTTAGTAAGCCCTGCGCCTAAATTTACGCTAGGAAAGAAATTTAACTTAGCGGTCTGTTCGTCGTAAAAGCTGGAATTTAGCCTAGCGATCGCAGCTCTAATATCTGGGCGGTTAGCAAGCGCCGTGTAAGGCACATTTAGATCAACGCCTTGGAATTCTATGGAATTTATCGAATCGGTGTTATCATCAAACTGCAAGCTGGAGGAGATGAGATTCCTCATATATTTATGATTATCCTCGATATTTTTTTGAATGCTTAAGACCTTGTTTTCAAGCCCTAGGATAGAATTTTGAATCTGCCTATAATCTAGCTGCTCGGACTTGCCGTAATCATATTTTGCCTTGATTATCTTTTCGATCTCTCGGTAATCGCTTAAATTCTGTTTTGTCCATTTTAGCGAATCGTTTAGATAAAGCATCTCAAAGTAGCCGCTTACGACGGAATTTATAAGAGTCAGGCGAGTATTTTCAAGATCAAACTCGCTGGCTTTAGCGTTCCAGCCCTCGGCATTTACCGCCGAGCGGATCTTGCCGAAAAGATCAAGCTCATAGCTTACGTTAAAGCCCGAGCTATAGGTTTTGTTCCAATTCGAGCCGGTGCTTATGTCGCGATTAGCGCCCGCACTCCACGAGCTACTTAGCGTAGGAAAAAGATCAGCCCTGCTTAGCCCTAAATTTGCATAAGCACTCTCAACATTTAAAGCCGCTGTTTTTAGATCGTAGTTGTTCGCAAGGGCTTGATCTACAAGCTTATTTAGGTATGATTCGCCATATTTTTTATACCACAGCGTATCGATTTCATAGCTTGCATTTTCGTCCTTGAAATGCTCTACAGGCTTAAATTCGACCTCACTTTGATTTGAGGCGCAACCGCCAATAAAAACAGCTAAAACGCCGCTTAAAATTACTTTGGAATTTATCATTTTCTCTCCTTGGTTATTCTTGTGCTAAAGCATCTATCGGATTTAATCTGCTGGCGTTTCTTGCTGGCAGATAGCCGAAAACTATACCGATCGCGGACGACGCCGCAAAGGCGATCACGAAAGGCGCCGTAGTGAATTTCATCGCAAAATCCGGGCTTATGGTATTAAACGCAAATCCAAGCGCCAAAGCGATTAAAATTCCTAAAGCTCCACCGAGCGAGCAAAGCAAGATCGCCTCTATCAAAAACTGCTGCAAAATGTTGGATTGTTTCGCGCCGATCGCCATCCTAATGCCGATCTCGCGCGTGCGCTCGGTGACGCTTACGAGCATTATATTCATCACGCCGATACCGCCCACGACGAGCGAGATCACCGCGATCGAGGAGATCAGAATCGTCATCGTGCCGGTAGTGCTTTGTATTGTTTGTTTGATAGTATCTGCGTTCATCGTATGAAAATCCCGCGAGCCGTGTCTTTGGATAAGTAGCTGAGTTAGGCTTTCTTCGGCCACTTGAGTATTGACATCGTCTTTGATTTTGATGGTGATAGAGCTGATTTTTCGATTGCCCGTGATTTTATTCATCACGGTTGAGTACGGTGCGTAAATTCTTAAATTTTCGTTGCTTCCGAAGGCGTTTTTATCCTTGCCCGAAACTCCTATGATCTTAAGTGGCTTACCCGAAAATAAAATCGTCTTGCCGATCGGATCGGAATTTTTAAAAAATGTTTTTTTAGTGTTTGGATCGATAATCGCGACAGAGGCAGAATTTTTAATATCATCGTCGCTAAAATTTCTACCATCTTCTATATCTATGCCATTAACCGCCAAAGAATTCACGCCGCCGCCGCGCAGTTGAGCCTTGGAGCTTAAATTAGCATATGTTGCCGTACCGCTTGCAGAAGCATTTGGTGTGGCATAATCGACGTAGGGCTGGCGCGCCAAAACTTTAGAATCGCTTATCGTAAGGGTGCTCACGAAGCCCGCACGCACGTCGCCGAAATTTTTACCGGGAAAGATATCGATCGTATTGGTGCCAATTTTACGGATCTCGGATAAAATTTGCTCCTCCGAACCCTTACCGAGAGCTACTACGCAGATAACAGACGCAATGCCGATGATGATGCCTAGCATCGTCAAAATTGATCTTAATTTATGCGAAAATATCGCGCTAATCGACATTTTAAAGCTTTCGATGAGCTGATCTTTGCAAAATATAAAGGAATTTTTCGTTTTAATCTCCTCTTTTTTGCGCTCAAAAACCCGCTCCGCCTTTCTTTTATCGCTTAAAATTCTGCCGTCTTTGATCTCGATGATACGATCCGCAAATTCCGCAATATGCGCGTCATGCGTGACTATGATGATGGTGTGACCCTCTTTGTGCAGCGCCGTTAAAATTTGCATCACCGTCTCGCCGCTTTTGCTATCAAGCGCGCCAGTTGGTTCGTCTGCCAAAATAACTTCGCCGCCGTTTACCATAGCGCGGGCGATACTTACGCGTTGCTGCTGCCCGCCGCTAAGCTTGCTCGGTAAATTTTTGGTGCGATCGCCAAGCTCCAGCTTATTCAAAAGCTCTACCGCTCTTTTTGTCCGTTCGCTCGCCCCCACGCCCGCATACACCGCAGGTAGCGAGACGTTTGCGGTCGCGTCCATCGTAGCGATGAGATTATATTTTTGAAAGACAAAGCCGAATTTTTTACTTCTAAGTGCCGCAAGCTCGTCGCCACTTAAATTCGCGGTCTCGCGACCTTCGATCTTGTAGCTTCCGCTGCTTGGCGTATCGATGCAGCCGATTATATTCATCAGCGTCGATTTTCCGCTTCCGGATTGCCCGATTATCGATATAAACTCGCCCGCTTCGATATTTAAGCTTACGTCTTTTAGGACGTGGATTTCGTTATCGCCAAGAATGAATTTTTTGTTTATATCTTTAAGCTCTAGCATATTTGCACCATAAAATTTTAACTAAAACACCATCGGAGGCCCGTCCATATTTAACGGCGCGGCTTTTCCGTCAGCGATAAGCACCTCATCTTTTTCATCCAAACCGCTTAAAATTTCGGTATTCAAATCGTCGCTGACGCCCGTTTTTACGTATCGCTGCTCAGGCTCTTTGCCGTTAAGCACCGTGACGTAATCGCCTTTCGCGTCGCGCTTGATAACGGAGGTAGGTAGGTAGCTCGTATTGTTCGCTTCGCTTACGATTATGTTGTTTTCGGTCGTCATCCCGATCTTTAAAAAATCATTTTCGTTGTCTACGAGCATCTTTGCATAAAAATAGATCGCGCTGTCGCTGCTACTCGAAGAATAAGACGATCCGCTAGAGGTTTTATCGTACGTCCCGTCGCTAAGCGTGGTAAGACCGGGGTCGATCTTGTAAATTTTAGCCTTTTTGATATTATCCAGATCCGATAGTATGGAGTATTCTACGTCCATTCCGACCTTTACTTTGGATATATCGCCCTCTGCGATTTGCATCTTGATCTCCATCTTGCTTAGATCGGCGATCTTTACGATCGTAGGCGTAGTTTGGTTAGAATTTACGGTTTTGCCCTCCTCTACCGGCATTGAAACGATCGTGCCGCTTATCGGAGCCGTGATCTTGGTATAGCCGAAATTTGTCTCTGCGGTGCTTAGCTGAAGTTTGGTCTGCTCGATCTGCGCCTCGATCTGCTTCTGCTCGGCCTCTTTTAAAGCGGCGCTATTTTTGGCGTTTTCCACAGCCTCTTTGGAAGCGGCGTTTCGTTTATACAGCTGCAGCTCGCGGTTATACTGCGTTTTGGCGTTTTCCGCAGCGATCCTTACCGAAGCCAAATTTGCCTCGTGGATCAGAAGCTGCGCCTTTTGCTGCGCAATCTCGTTTTCTTGCGTGACCGAGTCGATCTGCGCGATCATATCGCCCTTTTGAACCTTATCGCCCACTTTGACGTAAAGCTTTTTGATCTGACCGCTTACCTGCGCGCCCACATCGACCAAATCTCTGGCGTAAACCTCTCCCGCAGCCGTCACCGTGCCTCTGATATCGCCCTTTTCAAGTCTAGTCGTAAGGGCCTTCGGCGCCTCTTCTTGCTTAAAAAATTTACCGTATAAGAAATATATCGCAATAAAGATAAGTACGATAGAGCCGATAAATTTCAAGGTTTTTTTCATTTTGCCAACTTCAAATAAAATAAGGGCTAATTCTAATGTAAAAATATAAAATTTTAGTTAAATACTAAATTCTTTGCTCGCGCACGGCGTAAAATTTCATTATCTTTTTATGTAAAATTAGCGAAACGTAGATCAACGCCGAGCCCGCAAGTAGGCGCGCCAGATCGGCATCCTTTTGCCAAAATACCAAATTTACGACGATCGCTGCGGGAATGAGCGCGTTATTCATAATCGCAAGCACGCCGCTATCGACTTCGCACGCGCCCTTGTTCCACAAAAAATACCCCAGAGCGCTGGCTACCGTGCCCAGATACACGATCACCGCGCCCTGCGAGAAGCTAGGATTAAATTTAGAAAAATCCCCGAGCACGATCGCGGCAATCGCCGTAACCGCGGTAGCTCCCACAAAAAAGTAGCCGAAAAGCTCCTTCTGCTCGCTAAAGCCGTGGCGCTCCAGCATAAATTTATACGCGCTCTGTCCGAGTCCGAAGCATAAATTTGCGCCTTGCACGAGCAAGAAGCCCGTCAAAAACTCAGAATTTATCGCGCTGAATTTTATCACCAAAGCACCGAGCACCGCGACAGCGACGCTAAAAAGATATAGCGCGCGAAATCTAAGTTTAAGCGCGTCGTAAAGCAGCGTCACGTAAAATGGGGTAAATATCGTAAAAAGCGCCACCTCATAGACCTTCAAATACGCAAAGCTGCGGTAGTAAAAGATATACATCACGCCGATCTGCACTGCGCCCACGGCGCAAATTTTAAGCGCTAAAGTGGGATTTACGCCGCGAAATTTCATAAACGGCAGGAAGCAAATTAGCGCCAATGATACGCGCGAAAATGCCAAATACGCGCTGTCTATGCCGCGCAAAAACTCGCCTATCAGCGAGAAGCTAAACGCCCAAATACAAGTAACTAAAATCAGTTTTTTCAAAACGTCCGCCTAAGCTTTAAAATTTAGGCGGACATTTTATAAAATTTTAGTTGAATTTGGGATTTAAATTTCGTCCGCGCGGCATAAATTTAGGTTTTTATTTATTTTAAATGTGTTAAAATTATCCGATTTTTGAAATTTAAGGGTAAAAATGAACGACGTTTCGGTTATAGTTCTTGCCGCAGGGCTGGGCACTCGGATGAAGTCGCAAAAAGCTAAGGTTCTTTTCGAGCTTTGCGGCGAGCCGATGATAATCCACATCTTAAAGAAAGCTTACGAAATTTCAAACGACGTGAGCGTGATTTTACACTACCAATTCGACGAGGTTAAAAGCGCGGTTCTAGCGCACTTTCCAAATGCTAAAATCTACAAACAAGACCACGAGCATTTCCCCGGCACTGCGGGCGGACTAAAAGAGGTCGAAATCCGCGGAGCCAAAACGCTCATAATCTGCGGCGATATGCCTTTAGTAAAAAGCGCCGAGCTTCGCAAACTCTGCGAGGGGGACGCGGAAGTAAATCTAAGCGTTTTTAGCGCGCGCGATCCATTCGGATACGGCCGCGTAATCACCCGCGGCGGCGAGATTTTAAAGATCGTCGAGCAAAAGGACGCAAGCGAGGAGGAAAAGGCGGTAAAAGACGCAAACGCCGGCTGCTACTGCTTCAAAAGCGAGGCATTGAAACAAATCCTACCGCAGATCAAACCAGATAACGCGCAAAAAGAGTACTACCTCACAGACGCGATCAAAATCGCCAAAGATATGGGCCTAAAATGCGCCGCCGTGTGGGTGGACGAGCAAAGCTTCATGGGCATAAACGATAAGCTCGCCCTCAGCATCGCCGAAAATTTAATGCAAAACGAGATCAAAGAAAATTTGATGAAGCAAGGCGTTTTGATGCGCCTGCCTCAAAGCATCTACATCGACAGCAGAGCGAAATTTATCGGCGAGTGCGAGCTGCAAGAAAACGTAAGTATCATCGGTCCTTGCGTGATCGAAAGCTCGCTCATCAAAAGCGGCTGCGTCATCGAAGATAGCATCGTAAAAAACTCCGACATCGGTCCGATGGCGCATCTGCGCCCAAAATGCGAAGTTGCTGATACTCATATCGGAAATTTCGTCGAGCTTAAAAACGCGAAAGTAAACAAGATCAAGGCGGGGCATTTAAGCTATCTTGGGGATTGCGAGATCGATGAGGGCAGCAATATCGGCTGCGGCACGATTACGTGCAACTACGACGGCAAGAAAAAATACAAAACGATAATCGGCAAAAACGTCTTTATCGGCTCGGACACGCAGCTAGTAGCGCCCGTGCGGATAGCCGACGACGTCATAATCGCTGCGGGCACGACGGTTACGAGCGACGTTCCGAGCGGCGCGCTGGCGATCAGCCGAAGCAAACAAATCAACAAAGATGGGTTTTTCCATAAATTTTTTAGGAGTGAAGATGAATAAGAAAAAGGTTTTACTCGCGGTTTGCGGGAGTATCAGTTTTTACAAAGCATTTGAAATTTTATCCGCTCTGAAAAAGTCGAATTTCGACGTCTATGTCGCGCTTAGCGACGGCGTGCAGGAGTTTGTCAGCTACAAGGCATTCGAGGCGCTGTGCGATCACCCGGTACTTTGCAAAGCCAACGAAAACTGGCAGGCCGGCATCAACCACATCACTTATTCCAAGGTGGATTTAGTTTTGATCGCGCCTGCGACGGCAAATACGATAAACAAGCTCGCGTGGGGCGTCTGTGACAACGTATTTTTAGAGGTACTAAACGCGGCTTTCGCCCACGCCAAGGTAGTTATCGCGCCGGCTGCGAACCCCGCACTACTTGAAAATAACATCACAAAAAACTGCATCGATATGCTAAAAGCAAGCGTGAATGCGTATTTTGTGGATCCGATAGAAAAAACCCTAGCTTGCGGCGACACCGGCAAGGGCGGACTAGCGAGCACCAAGGCGATTATGCAGACGCTAAAGCGCGCGCTTTACAACGATAAATTTTGGGAGGATAAAACCGTCATCATCACCGGAGGCGCGACGATCGAAAAGATCGACAGCGTGCGCGGCATTACGAATTTCTCCAGCGGCAAAACCTCCAAAGCGATTGCCGACGCGCTGTTTTACCTAGGCGCGGACGTTACGCTGATCTCTAGCAACGAATATGAAAATTTACCATACAAGCTCGTTAAATTTGAAAGCACTATCGGGCTAAAATCGGCGCTTGACAGCACAAAATTCCCAGACGGCGCATATTTGATAATGGCGGCCGCGGTAAGCGACTATTCGCCGAAAGTTCGCTATAAAGACAAGGTGAAAAAAGCGGAGATCGGCGAAATTTGGAATTTACGTCTAGGCGAAAACGAAGATATCTTAAGCTCCGTGCGCGGAAATATCAAAAAGGTGGGCTTTAAACTCGAAACCGACCGCGAAAATGCCGTCGGCGAGGCCAAACGCATGCTAAACGAAAAGCACCTCGACGCCGTCTGCCTAAACGTGCTGGACGATATCATTAAGCTTGGCGGTGACGTTCTTAAGGTCACTTTCATCACAAAAAACGATCAGGTCGTAATCGACACCGCGCCGAAGGACGAAGTCGCCCTAAAAATCGCGGCTGAGCTGAAAAAAATCTGATCCGTGAATAGCCTAAATCATCTAGCTCTTGTGATGGACGGTAACGGGCGCTGGGCGAAAAAGCGCGGTCTGCTGCGCACCGGCGGGCACGAAGCGGGTGCGGAGGTCGTGGAGCAGATCTGCGAGTTTTGCATCGACGAAGGCATCGCAAACCTCACACTCTACGCCTTTAGCACCGAAAATTGGAAGCGCCCGAAAAGTGAAGTGGAATTTTTGATGAAGTTGCTGCAAAAATTCCTAATTTCACGCCGCGAAAAATTTATCCAAAACGGGATAAAATTCTATCCGATCGGCGACATATCGGCTTTTGACGGCGATCTGCGAAGCGAGATAGAATATCTTTCAAATTTAACTCAAAACGGGCGAGCGCTAAATTTTAACCTAGCGATCAACTACGGCTCTCGCGACGAGATCGTGCGAGCGTGCGAGCGGCTGCTTGCAAGCGGCGAGCGGCTAAGCGAAGCGGGCATCGGCGCGTATCTGGATACCGCGCACAGCGGCGACGTGGATCTGCTGGTGCGCACGGGCGGCGAGCAGCGGCTATCTAATTTCTTGCTTTGGCAGGCAAGCTACGCCGAGCTTGCGTTTACGCCTACGCTGTGGCCGGATTTTAGGCGCGAGGAGCTTGCGCGCATAGTGGATGATTTCCGCCGCAAACAGCGCCGCTTCGGCGGTCTTTGAGCTACGGCGCAGTCGCTCTAACGGCCGCTTTAAATTTTAAAATTTTACCGCCTGCGACGCAGTAAATTTTAAAATTTAATCAGCTGGCGCTCGCGATACCTTGAAATTTTAAAATTTCAGGATTTTAATTTGCAGCGCTGTAAAATTTAAAATTTT
>CALKQT010000079.1 GCA_937990735.1 uncultured Campylobacter sp.
ACTATTTTTTATTCGGGATATTATAGATTTGGGATATATAGATAAAGTCGATTATTTAACAACATCTATAGCGATATTATTAATCGCCGTTATTACATATATCTTTACCGCGATACGCAATAAACGCGAAATAAGATTTACCGATCAATATATAGAATTTTTAGATAAAGGGATTGTCAAAAGGCAGTGTAAGGTAGAAAAGGATAAATTATGCAAAAACTTTTCTACGCAAAATTTTAGAACCCCATCTTTTATCGTGTTGATTATATTTTGTGTCGGTTCGTTAGGTTTTTTCTTTGTATTTTTGCTTTGCATGTATGTGGCGAATATATTTATAAAATTCGTCGTGTATTTTTGCATAAATAAAGGCATAAAAGGATTTAAAATTTTTCCATTTATAAAAGTCGCCAGACCTGGATATGGTAAGTATCTATACAATGCTGTTGCCATATCGGCACACTACTATTTGATTTATTTGTATAGCAATGAAATTTACGACGAAGTTAGAGAGTATTTTCTGCAGAAAAATATAAATATAGACTATATTAAAAAAGACTATACGGTTCTTTTCTAGGAGGATATGCGAAACGGGCGGCAAATTTAAAACTAAAATTTCAATATTTTATGGTAGCCGCCACTAAATTTCGTAGCGATACCGAGCGCAAATACGGCAAATTTAGCGCTAAATTTTATGCGTAGAAGCGCTTGTTGAAATTCTAACCGCCTGTCGTTGGGATAAAATTTCGTCGGTAAAATTTTACCCGAGCAACATTTCTACGTGGAATTCTATCGGTAAAATTTCGAAAGCAAAATTTTGCGCCTAAACTCTCTTAAATCTCGCCCTGCGAATTCCGCCCGAGCGAAATTGCCTTGTTAAATTCTGCCCGTTTATATTCGGCTAAGCTCACACTCGGTAGTATTTGTCATTTTATTTGCGGAGGTTGCTTTGAAAGAGATAAAATCCAAGCTCATCATAGCGTGCTTGGTTGTTACGGCGGGCGTATTTTGTCTGATCGCAGGCAGTGCGTTTATGGATAGGTCCAAAACTCAGCCCGCGCAAAATTCCACGGCGAGCCGCGCCGCGACCTCCGGCAATTCCTCCAATCGACCGCTAACGGATGAGGATCGCGCCGCAATAGCAAGGTACCGGTACGAAAGGCTGGGCGCCGAGTTAAATTTAGACGAGCGCGTAGTGCAGGGCGATGAGCGGATGGAGTATTTCCGCAAGCTTTTGCGCTCCAAGGACACTGCTCGTATTTTGGCATTTATGCGAGAGCAGCGCATCACTGCGGGCGATCCGCTGCAGTTTGGTATAACGGCGATAATGTATTCTAGCTTTTACAACGATGCAAACACCACCGAGGAGCTGATCTATCACGGAGCGGATATCAACCGCACGGACGATTTTTCTCATTCGGCGCTAAGCTATGCTATCGAAAATAACTCTACCGCTGCCGCGGAAGTTCTACTTAAGCATGGAGCTAGCTTTTCTAGCGTTAAATATGTTCGTCCGTGGCTTGCGACTCCGGGATGCTGCGATGCCTATTTGGTCGCCGATACTAGCGATGCACAGGTAAGGACATATTACGGAACACCTAAAAGCGAGGGTACTAGCGCGGTATCTGATCCGCTCTATTATGCCGTGGCGGGTGGATTTTTGCAGATGACGGAGCTTATGCTTAGTAGCGGCGTAAGACCTGAGATTACCGCTTGGACGGACGATCATTGTATTGCTTTTACGCTCAAGCACCGCAAAGATGAGCGGCAGCCGAACTGCTCCATCTATCAGATGCTACCGCAGCGATATGACGCAAGTATGCTAAATCTGCTGCTTAAATACGATTTAGCAGGGCTTCCGGGCGATGAGCGTATTCGAAAAAAATACGATGACTGCCGTAAGGATTTGGATACGTTGAGGAAGTATAAGAAAATATACCTAGAGCATATGGATGATTATTGTTACGATGAGATTATTTTGGATTGGAGCTGGTTGGATAGCTTTAATTATGATATAGTTAGGTTTATTATGAGGGAGCGCTCAAAGGATTGGGAAAAAGGTGCAATCGGGTTTAACAGAGGTTCGCTGCCCGATCTTAATAGATGTGGCTCAGTAACGCCCAATACGGCGCTACTTGGTATCTACGATACGCTTATAAAGCGCTATTCCGCGCTCTGCGGCGATGAGCTTAATGGTGCGAGTGGCTTTGATCTGGATAAATTTTTTAGATATTCGCACTTAAAAGGCTTGGAATTTGATCTTAAAATAGAGTATGAGGGCAAGGTAATAAGAGTGGAGGAGTACGATAAAATTTTAAGGCGCGATGCGTCTAAGCAGCTAGAGCAAGCGGGTTCCAAGGCTAAGGATACCGCGTCTGCCAATGAGTAAATTCTATAAAATTTACAGACGCGATTATCGGTTTCGCAGTTGCTATGTATCTTGCAAAATTATATAAATTACGCCGATTTAAAATTTGCGTCGTTTTTGCTTTATAAAACACATGGAATTTTGTCGCTATAATGCAAGCGGTTTACAAAATTCCGGCACATATGTAAATTTTAAAAATCCCAAGAGTTGCGGCGCGTTAAATTATATAAATTTAAGGCGTTAAAATTCTACCGATATAGACACCCGCGAAATTCGCCGCTTAAAATTTCGCGCTACAAATTCTTAAATTCTATCTCCAGCTGCTTGCGCCAGTCTTGCAGTGCGCACTTTGCGTCCGCGGTATATTTTTCGATCAGAGCATCCGTTTTACTTAGAAACTCAAATAGCTTGCCTTCCCACACGGCGGGGTTTAGGTTGCTTTGATGCATCGTTTTGATATAGACTAACTCCTTGCTAAGGGCCTCAAGCTCGTCTAGATAACTCTCACTAGCCCCTTCTTCTCGCAGCTCTAGCCGCTTTAGATCTCGCAGTTTGTCCTCTAAAATATCGCAAAATTTCATATACCTTTGCGAGTTAAGCTCGGGGTCTGCGGCGTCTGCGCGCGCGGAAGCCTTTTGGACCTGAAAATATACGAGCGCGCCCACCGCAAGGGCGACTGCGAACATCAAAGCGAAATTAGCCATTTTTTCTCCTTAAGCCGTCCAAGCCCACGACCGCGAGCCCGAACCAAATTAGCGAAAAGCTCAAAATTTTGTAAGTCTCAAGCTCCTCGCCGTAGATAAATACCGCGATTAGCATACTCATGCTGGGGCTGATGTATTGCATAAAGCCGATCGTAGATAGCGGCAGATACTGCGTGCTTACGGCGAAGGTAAGCAGCGGCAAAATCGTAATCAGTCCGCTTGCAAACAGCAGTGCGCCGCTTGTGCTAAAGCCGAAGGCGCCGCTTCCTTTCAACGCGCAGTAGATCAGAAACGCAAGCGCGGGCAGCAGCATCAACGTCGTCTCGCAAAACAGCCCCTCAAAGCTAGGCACTTTTACCTTCTTGCGTAGGAGCCCGTAAAATGCAAAGCTAAGCGGCAGTACGAGCGAGATTATCGGCAGTCTACCTAGCGCGTAAATTTGCACGCCGATCGCCGCAAAGGCTAGCAGCAGGGAAAGCTTCGCCGCCGCGCTTAGCCGTTCGTGCAGAAACAAAGCGCCCAAAAGCACCGAAAATAGAGGATTTATAAAATATCCAAGGCTGGTAGCCAAAATTTGATCGGAATTTACCGCGTAGATATAAATGCCCCAGTTCGTGCTGATAAGTAGTCCCGTACAAAGTAGCGTGAGAGCGATTTTAGGGGTGCTAAGAAGGCGCGCGACGTTTTTTAAACGGTGCGTAAAGCAGAGAAAAACGAGCAGTAGTAGGAAGGACCAAACGACGCGATGCGCTAAAATTTGCACCGCATCCACGTCCTTTATGAGCTTAAAAAATATCGGGAAAACGCCCCACATAAAAAAGGTCGCAAATGCAAGCATTAGTCCTTTAGTGCGATCGTTTTCCATAAAATTCCTTCCAAATTGCCTAAAGGCGCTATTTTAAGATTTTTTGGGTTAATAAAAGCTTATTTGGGTATAATCGTAAGATTTAGGAAATTTAAGGAGTGGATATGAGTTGGAGTAGGACGTCGTGGAAAGATTATAAAATTTTACAGCAGCCGATTTATCAGGATGAAAGTGCGGTGCAGGCCGCTAAAGAGCGCCTTTACAAGCTGCCGCCGTTAATTTTCGCGGGCGAGGTTCGCAACCTAAAAGCCGAGCTTGCGCGCGCAAGCGAAGGCAAGTCGTTTCTGCTTCAAGGCGGCGATTGCGCGGAGAGCTTTAATGATTTTAGCGCGAATAATATCCGCGATATGTTTAAAGTAATGCTTCAAATGGCGATCATTCTTACCTTCGCAGCGGGACGCCCCGTCGTTAAGGTAGGTCGTATCGCAGGGCAGTTCGCAAAGCCGCGCAGCAGCGATTTCGAGGAGATTGGCGGCGTGAGTTTGCCTAGCTATCGCGGCGACATAATCAACGGATTTGAGTTTAACGAAGCGGCGCGCAAGCCGGATCCTGCGCGCATGATCGAGGCGTATCATCAAAGCGCTTCTACGCTAAATCTGCTGCGCGCCTTTTCTCGCGGCGGTCTTGCGAACCTGCACGAGGTGCATAAGTGGAATTTGGGCTTTTTGAAAAAGGGCGAGCTGGAGGCTAAATTTAACGAGCTCAGCGATGAAATTTCGCGTACGCTTAAATTTATGGAGGCGTGTGGACTGAGTGCCGCAAATTCCCCGAGCCTTGCCGAGACGGTGCTTTACACCTCGCACGAGGCGCTGCTGCTGCACTATGAGGAGTGTCTGACGCGCATCGACAGCACCAGCGGCGATTGGTACGACTGCTCGGCGCACATGCTTTGGATCGGCGAGCGCACGCGCGGCGCGGACGATGCGCACGTGCATTTTTTAAGCGGTATCAAAAACCCTCTCGGCGTCAAGATCGGCCCGAGCGGCACCGCGGATGAAATTTTGCGCCTTTGCGACAAGCTCAATCCGCAAAACGAAGCAGGCAGGCTAAACGTCATCATCCGCATGGGCGCGGATAAGATCGGTGCGCGGCTGCCGCAAATTTTACGCGAGCTAAAGCGCGAGGGTAGGGCGATCCTATACAGCATCGATCCGATGCACGGCAACACCGTCAAGACCGCCAACGGCTACAAAACGCGCGAGTTTTCTAAAATTTTAAGCGAGGTTCAGAGCTTTTTTGAGATCCACGCCGCGGAGGGCACGCACGCGGGCGGTATCCATCTTGAGATGACCGGTCAAAACGTCACCGAGTGCACGGGCGGCTCGTTTAACGTGACGCAAGAGACGCTAAAACAGCGCTACGAAACGCAGTGCGATCCGCGCCTAAACGCAGATCAGGCGCTAGAGCTTGCGTTTTTGCTCGCCGATAATCTAAAAAAGGCGGACTAATCCCGCTTTTTAAATTTCATCCGCATGCGGCTTTGCCGGCCTCTCTTTTGCAGAGGTCTTGCAAGCTTTTATGCTATCAAATTTAGTTTGTTTGCTTTATCATTTAAAATTTTGTTTTGCATTTGCTTTGAAGCTTTTAACGAGTTAAATTTAGCCCCATAGGCTTTGCGGCTTAAAATTTTTAATGCGCTCTGCATGAAATTTTAAAATTTTATCGCCGTGGAATTTTAAAAATTTATCACTAAATTTTTGGCTCGCGGAATTTCATTTCTAAATTTTATTGCTGGTTGGAATTTAATCGCAGGTTGGAGCTTTAACGAGAGTCGGCGCTATGACCGCGCTTTGCGCTTTAAATTTAATCGTATCTTGGCGTGAGAGATTAAAATTTACGCGGCTCTAAATACGAGGCGGCTTTGGGCGTAGTCTCGGGGCGGCCAAAATATAGAGAATTGAAATTTATACCTCACGCGAAAAAGTAAGCCGCATAAGCCCGTCGCCAAAATACGAGCAATTTAAAAATTTGCGGCGTCGCGCCGCGATAAAATTTCTTTTTGCACAGACTTGCAAACTTCTCGGCGGCTAAATTTAGCCCCGTGAGCTCGCGGCTTAAAATTTTAAATCCGCCTTGTATGGAATTTTAAAATTTGCGTTGCCATAGAATTTTAAAAATTTAGCGCTAAATTTACGGCCCGCGAAATTTCATCTTTAAATTTCTTCGTGTAAATTTTAATCGCTCGCTGCTGTGTGTGCCGCCTATCTGTGCACGCTCAAGCTAGCGGCAGACTAAGCGGTAAATGTAGCTACGCAAGCTCGCCTCCGTTTTTTCGCACATAGCAAAAGAGAACGCCGCACTATCTGCGATATTTTATTCGGCGTAGATACGGCGTAAAAGCTCTTGCTTGAGATGGGCACGACGAACAGATGCCGCCACAGCGGCGATGTATGCTCGGTCGGCTCATGAACTTTCGCTTAATCCTTGATGATGCGATAGATTAGGCGGAGCAGACTTCGTATCCGTTTTAAATTTCAGAGCACGATTTTGTCGTGAAATTTTAATAGAAAGTCTATGCCTCTGCCGCTAAATTTCGGGTCGAAATTTTACCTTTTGAGTTTATGCTGCCTCGCCGCTATAAAATTCCAAGTCTTAAATTTAAAGCAAAATTCTGCAGCGCAATGAAATTTCAAAATTTCGTCGTGCAAAATTTATGCAGAATTTACGCGGAGTTCTTGCTACCGTGTGCTGCTTCACTTCGTTACTTTGAGCGCGGCTTATTAAGTTTTAGTGCGACTACGGCGATTGCGACGTTTGCGTCGTGCGTGATGCTAAGGCTTGCGGATTTGATATGAAATTTTTTACGGATTTTTTTACGGATTTTTAAATGCGGCGCGCCCAGGGCGTCTTTGTAAATTTTAGCGTCTCTAAAGCCGAACTCCGCGCCGATGCCGGTGCCTAGCGCCTTGCTAAGCGCCTCTTTGGCGGCATAGATGCCCGCGATACTTTCGTCGCGCAACGCGGAGGAGCGTTCGGATTTTTTCAAAATGCGCTTTAGAAATTTCGCGCCGTATTTTGCGCGCAGCGCCGCGATCCTGCGCACCGCGGTTATGTCCGTGCCGATCTTTATCACGGTCTGGCGCCCCGCGGTTTAAATTTAATCACGATTGCAGGCTCTCTTTAATCTCGATATCGATGATCTTATCGCCCTGCCTGATCGCGTCCAAAACCGCTAGGCTAGGTTGATCCACGATACAGCCGAACACTGTGTGCACGCCGTCTAGGTGCGGCTGCGCGCTGTGGCAGACGAAAAACTGGCTCCCGCCCGTATCGCGTCCTGCGTGCGCCATCGATAGCGCGCCGCGCATGTGCTTATGCTTTTGGTGGTCGCATTCGCACTTTATACGCCAGCCGGGACCTCCCGTGCCGGTGCCGCGCGGGCAGCCGCCTTGGATCACGAAATTTGGAATTACGCGATGAAAATTTAGCCCCTTGTAAAACCCGCTGCGCGCGAGGCTAGCGAAATTCGTAACTGCCTGCGGCGCTTCATCTGCGAAAAGCTCCAGCTTCATATCGCCCTTTTCGGTTTTGATAACGGCGTATTTATCGCGCGCCAAAGCCTCTGCGTCAATGTCGTAAATTTTTAAGCTTTCCATTTTTTCTCCTATGCGATGTTGGTGTAAACTGCCTGCACGTCGTCATCATCCTCTAGCCGCTCGAGCAGCGCGTCTATGTCGCCAAGCTGCTCCTCGCTAAATTCGTGCTTTTCGTTGGCGACGAATTTTAAGCTTGCGCTGATGATCTCAAGCCCTATCTTTTCGATCCCTTCGTTTAGAGTGCCGAAGCTTTCGTATTCGCCGTAGATTAGAAGCGTCTTTTCGAGCTCGCCCTTGTCGTTTTCAAACTCGTTGATCTCAAGCTCGCTAAGACCGAAGTCGATGAGCTCAAGCTCCAGCTCCTCTATATCGCGGCTCGGCAGCTTAGTCTCAAAAACGGCCTTGTGCGAAAACATAAATTTCAAACTGCCGCTCGGCAAAAACTCGCCCTTGGCTTTGTTTAAAATCGATTTTACGTTCGCGACGGTGCGGGTCGGGTTGTCGGTGGCGCATTCGATTATGAGAAGTGCGCCGTGCGGCGCCTTGCCGTCGTAAAAGATCGTTTTGATATCGGCGCTATCTTTGCCGCTAGCACGCTTGATAGCCGCGTCGATGTTGTCTTTGGGCATATTTTGCGCCTTTGCCGTGGCGATCGCGGCGCGCAGCTTGGAGTTCATCAGCGGATCTTCGCCGCCCTCTTTCGCAGCCATCGTTATGGCCTTGCCCAGTTTTGGGAAAAGCTTGCTCATCTTTCCCCATCTAGCTTCTTTTGAAGCGCGTCTGTATTCAAAAGCTCGTCCCATAAAATTCCTTAAAGCTTAAATTTAAAACGGGTGATTATAACGAAAAACCCTTAAACTTCAGGAGCGGGCGTTGA
The DNA here is from genome assembly GCA_937990735.1 of uncultured Campylobacter sp. Lineage (GTDB taxonomy): Bacteria > Campylobacterota > Campylobacteria > Campylobacterales > Campylobacteraceae > Campylobacter_B. The sequence goes on from CALKQT010000079.1 coordinate 8,348, forward strand.
AATAAAATTTATTAAAAAGTAGTATAAGTTTTAAAATTTTAATCCGAAGGAGAGGCTCATGGCTTTGAAACAAAGCGTAAAATTTAAGGCGCAAAATATCCACTGCGAAAACTGCGCGAGGACGATCAAAAACGCGCTTAAGGATGATTTTGGCGAGATCGAGGTGGACGTAGCAAGCGGAGTGGTGAGTTTAAGCTTAGATCCGCGCGACGAGGCTAAATTTAAAGAGGAGATGGATGATTTGGGTTTTAGCGTCGCAGAAAAGCTAGCCTAAAAACTAACGTATGTCAAGTAAAATCACTCTAAATATCGTTGGGATGAGCTGCGTAAACTGCTCCAATGCGATCGAGCGGGTAAGTCGCAAGATCGAGGGGGTGCAGGACGCGCACGTAAATTTCGCAAACGGCAGCGGCGAGTTCGTACTTGCCGATCCGGCGCTTGAGGAGACGTTAAAAGCCAAGATCAAAAAGCTGGGCTACGACATCGCCGTCGATTACGAGGATTTGGAGCGCAAAAAGCGACGCAACCTCAAAGCGGCGCTATTTAGGCTAATCCTCGCTCTCATTTTAGCCGCGGCGGTAATGGCTGTGGAGATGAGCGGTTTTTTAGGCTTCGTTCCAAAGGCGCTACTTTGCGCGGCGATGGCGTGCGTGAGCCTATTTTACTGCGGCAAGAACTTCTTTTATCACGCTTACGGCTCGCTGAAAAACAGAAGCTTCGATATGAACGTGCTCGTGGCGATGGGAAGCTTTTTTGCGTTTGCCTATTCGCTAACGGCCGCGGCGTGGGTCTATACGCACGGCGCGCAGAATGAATTTACAAATCTTTATTTCTCATCCGCCTCGATGATAATCGCCTTTATTTCGCTCGGCAAATACCTTGAAGAGCGCAGCAAGATGAAGGCGAACGACTATATCAAGGGGCTAATCGATCTAAGCCCTAAAACCGCGCTTTTGATCAAAGACGACGGCACGATAGCCGAAGTGCGCGCAGAATCGCTAAAGCCGGGCGATAAGGTGCTAGTAAAAAACGGCTCGCGCATCCCATGCGACGGGCTTATCGTCGAGGGCGGCGCGCAGATCGACGCTTCACTCATCAGCGGCGAGAGCTTGGCGGTTTATAAAGGCGTGGGCGATGAGGTAAATGCGGGCTGCGTCAGCACCGATGGCGTCATCTACATAAAGGTGACGAAATTCCCGCACCAAACGCTGCTTGCCGAGATTAAAAATCTGCTAAACGAGGCGGGCAACAAAAAGATGCCGATCGCGCGCTTTGCCGATAAAATTTCAAATATCTTCGTGCCCGCGGTGATTTTGATCGCGCTTGCTAGCTTTATAGCGTGGATGGCGCTTGACGGGCGGCTCTCATACGCCGCGTCCGCCGCTATCTGCGTGCTTATCATCTCTTGCCCGTGCGCGCTAGGTCTTGCGACGCCGATTGCGATCGTTTGCGCGATCTCAAACGCCGCAAAGGCTGGAATTTTAATCAAAAATCCCGAAATTTTAGAAATTTTAAAAGGCGCCGACGTCGCGGTTTTCGATAAAACCGGCACGCTTAGCAAGGGCGAAATTTCGGTAAGCTTCAGCGATCTGAGCGCCCAGGATCTCTATGCTCTAGCAAGCGCGCAAAAGCTTAGCGAGCATCCGATCTCAAAGGCGATCGTAAAATTTGCCGAGCTGAAATTCGGCGAAATTTCTAAGCTTAACGGCGAGTTCGAAAGCATCGCGGGCAAGGGGATTGTCGCTAAAAATCCCACCGGCGAAATTCTTTGCGGCAGCGCGGGCTTCCTGCGCGAGCGCGGCGTAGATGCGGGCGTCGAAGTAGAAGCGGAGGAGTTTTTAGACAAGGGCTTCGGCGTCGTTTACTGCGCGATAGGCGGCTCGTACGCGGGCTTTATCTCATTTAGCGACGAGATCAGAGCCGAAGCACGCAGCGTCATTCAGACGCTGCAAAAAAGCGGCGTAAAAACCGTCATGCTAACGGGCGATAACGCCAAAACGGCAAATTTCGTCGCTCGCAACCTTGGCATCGACGAGGTGAGAAGCGGAGTGCTTCCAAGCGGCAAATATGAGTTCATCAAATCCCTGACGGACGAAGGCAAGCGGGTGCTTTTCGTGGGCGACGGCGTCAATGACGCACCGAGCTTAAAAGCCGCTAGCATCGGCATCGCGATGAACGGCGGCAGCGACGTAGCCAAGGGCGCGGGCGACGTGATTTTTATAAAAAACGACCTTGCAAGCGTGCTATATCTATTTCGCTTATCGGGTGCCGCCATGCGGACGATCAAGCAAAACCTCTTCTGGGCGCTGTTTTACAACGCCATATGTATCCCGATCGCGGCAGGCGCGCTATATCCGGCGCTAGGCGTGCTTTTAAAGCCGATGTACGGCGCCGCTGCGATGTGCTTTAGCTCCGTGACGGTCGTGCTAAATTCCATCAGATTGAAATTCGCTAAATTTTAACGCGACGGATTTTGCGCTAGGCGCAGAATTTTGCGCAGAGAAATTTAACTCTACTCGCTGCAAAATTCTTTTATTCTGCAAGGAATTTTACCTCGCAAATTCTATCTGGCTACTAATGCGCGTAGAATTCCACGGAACGGGCTTCGCTTACAAAATTTTATTTCACGATAAACCTAGCGCGGAATTCCGCTAGATTTGTACGGCTTGCAAAATTTTATTTTACCGCTAGCTCGTGCGTAAATTTTAAAATTTTA
>CALKQT010000080.1 GCA_937990735.1 uncultured Campylobacter sp.
CGGTGCGAAACAGAATTGTGATTATACAAGAGTGATGCTTAAAGGGGGCTGAATACGCAAGAGAAATTTTAAAAAACGATTTTGAAAATTTTATAATGAAATTTTATGCTTAACGCGCCTGGCACAAATTTCATCTCCAGCCTCTGTGAAAATTTTATAAATTTCGCAGGTAGGCGCATCCAAAAACTTAAAATCGCATTATACCGCGATATGCCGTAATATCGCAACCGCCGACCGCACCCGTTCGCCCATAAAACCCGCTTGCAAAACACTTAAGCGCACGATTATAAGATTTCGCTATAATCACGTCCGATTTAAAATTTATCAAAATTTAAAAGGATTTCTATGCGCGCAATTTTTTCTATCTATATCTTCATCATCGCAGCCCTTATCGGCATCGAGCTCTCGCTCGGCGCACTCGTCGCGCCGGTGGTATTTTTCCCGCAGCAGATTATCGGAGATGGCGTGCTATCGCACTTTCAAAGCGGCAAGCTGATGAGCGAGATCTTCGTAAAATACGGCGGCATCCTCATCGCAGTCTCGATCATCTGTCTTGTTTTTGAGATGATAAATTTCAACAACAACAAATCGCAGTCGTTTCGCTTGCGCCTTTCGACCCTGATGCTGACGCTCGTAAATATCATACTTGCCCTACTTTTCGTGCTTTACTTTACCGACTACGTCATAAATGCCCAAAAGATCGGCACAGAAGCGACGATGGCGCCGGAATTTGCCCAAATCCACGCGGCTAGCGAATGGTGCATGAAACTCATCATCGTGTTTCAAACGGTGCTGTTTTTCGCAAAAATCCTCCCCGCTCTCGCCGCAAAAAAAGCAGCACTGGAGCAGAGCGCAGCCGATGCAGATTAAAATTTACTACGAAGATACCGACGCGCAGGGCATCGTGTATCACGCCAACTACATTAAATTTTGCGAGCGGGCGCGCAGCGAGGCGCTTATGCAAGCAGGAGTGGACTTCGCGCGCGCGGACGCACACTTCGTAGTTAGCGAGCTTTTCGCTAAATTTCTCCGCCCCGCGCACCTCGGAGACACGCTTGAAATTCGCACGAGCCTAGCCGTGCTTAAAAACGCCAGTGCCCTTTTGCGGCAAGAAATTTACAAGATCAAAGATATTAAAAACGTCGATTTTAGCGAGCTTTTATACGTGCAGGACGTAAAAATCGCCTTCGTAAAAAACGGCAGGCCGATCAAATTTAGCGTTGAAATTTTAGAATTTTTCAAATCTTTGAGATAAATTTATCTCGCGGGTTCAAATTTACCTAGTCGTGCGGCGCAAACATAGCACAGGCCGACCTTCCGCGTAAAATTTAAGGATATACAGAGCTCTTAGGCGAAATAAAATTTGCAGGCTAGATAAAATTTTACGACATAGAATTTCGCTCGGCGTTAGGGTTTAAATTTAACACTATGTCGCAACGCAAACCCCTCACACGCCCGAGATAGAAAGCAAAATGAAATATCATAATTTTGCAATGGCGTTAAATTTTGCTCTACTCTGCCGCTTTATGAAATTTCTCGTCTTCAAATTTAAACCCGCGCAGATCGAGTCTGTATTTTACTCCGCTAAAATCCCGCTAGTCCGTGAAATTTAAGCAGGTTAAATTCGCCCGTCTGCTCGCTCGCCGCAATAAAAATCACGGCGTCCGCGCAAAAAGCTGCGCACAAAATCAAAATAGCGCGCAAAGAAAGCACCAAAATGCGCCTCACAGCAGTCCTTTTATCTTTTGCAGATCATCTTTGAAAAGCTCCGCCTTGCTCGGATTTTGCGCGATGAATGCGGGATCGAAGCTCGGCACGAAGCTGATGCCGCCCTCGTTAAAGACCGAGCCGTGCAGCGCGTCCATGCCGGCTAGATCGCCGTTTCGCAGCACGATTTTACAGCAGAGCTCCCCTAGGCAGAGCACGACTTTGGGTTTTAAAATTTTGATTTCATCAGTCAGATACGGCGCGCATTTTAAAATTATTTCCGAGCTTATGCGCCTATTTTGCGGCACCGCGCACCTTATCAAAAAGCTAAAATAGATCTCTTCCGGCGCGCAAATTTGATCTAGCGTTGCCGCTACCTCAGCCTCCAAACCGCCGTCAAAACCCTCGCTAACGCCCGGCGCAAGAGCTACGATCATAAGTTTTACGCTCGCGGGAGCTTTAAAATTTTTGATAGTTTTAAAATTTTGCTCGCTAGAGCTCGTGCGCGTTTTAGCAAGCTCGCAGAGATTGCACTCGGCGGTAGCGGATTTTAGCGCGTCCAGCGCCTTGAAAAATCGCGCGCCACCGCTTAAAATTTCGGCGCCTACGTAGCGGTAGCCGAACGCTTTGTAATAAAGCAGTCTGCGTAGTTGCGAGCTTTGCACGGCGCACCTACGATCTGTTTAAATTTCGCGCGACGAATCCGCGATCAAACTGCGCCAAATCTTTGTAAAATTCCGCTCTAAAGCCCTGCTCGCGCAAAAACGCCGACAAACTCTGCTTTTGATCGTAGCCCATTTCGCAGGCTAGAAATTTTGCGCGCCGTGCGGCGATCAACACGATGCGTTTTAAAATTTCATCCCCCCTCTCGCCGCCAAACAGCGCCGCCTTCGGCTCTTGCAGCACGCGCGCGTCCAATGCGTAGGAGTTTGCGATGTAGGGCGGATTTGAGACGATGAGATCAAACTCGCCCG
>CALKQT010000081.1 GCA_937990735.1 uncultured Campylobacter sp.
AGGGCTTAGCACCAACAAGACGGCTACCTATATCATTGGCGGAATTATTTTTGCTCTTTTGTGTGTTTCGGTATTTTTCAGGCTAAGAGCGCTCCGCAAAATTTCAATGCTTAGCGGCATAAGGGCGGCGGCACTTTACCGCAACTGCGTAATTGTCTGCATCTGTGTCATTGCCATAACAAGCATCTTTTTATCAATTCCTTTATCGATCTCACACAAGCATTTGGCAATGATATTGTGCATTTTGATAGCGTTTGCGGGCGCAATCTACATAATAGTAGCGTGGTTTTGCATAAATTTTGCTCTAGCGCGTGTAAGCGGCGTGGGAACCTTTGAGACGTATGTGTGGCTCTGCGTCATCCTTTTTTCGTTAAATGCACTATACCATTTGATATTCCCCATAACCCTCACAATAACTAGCATCGTGCACCTACTAGCCTGGAGCAAGATAGAAAAGATAAGCGTAAACGTTTAAAATTTCGCAAATATCTTATCGCGATAGAATTCCGATTTTTGCGATTTAATCCGTGTTTTATGTTTGTTTATATATACTTCGGGTCAAATTTTTAAAAAGGGTTTATATATGCAATTCATTGTATCTCAGGCAAGAAAAGAGGGGATGATCAGCACCGGCATTGATCTGTTTTTGGCGGCACTACCCGTAGTTTTTATCGTAGTAGGCTATGTCTCTTTCAGCGAGCCATGGCGCCTTGACGACGAGATGATAAATTATATCGCTAGCGGAATTTTGATTGCCTTTATTTGTGTTTCGGTATTTTTCAGACTGCAGGCACTCCGAAAAATTTCAAAGCTTAGCGGTATAAAAGCAGCGACGCTTTATCGCAACTGCATAATAATCTGCGTCTGCTTTTTTGCGCTAGCACTCGTACTCAATCACCTTTATCCGAAGGAGCCTGACGCAGACGGCGGGCAGAGTGATAATCCATTTGCGGCGATATTTGGACTAGCACTTTTCGTAGGCGTTATTTACATAATCGTCGCATGGTTTCGCATAAATTTCTCTTTAGCGCGCGTAAGCGGCGTAAGCACCTTTCGGACTTATGTGTGGCTCTGCGTGGGACTTTTTGTGCTAAATATACTATGCAATGCAGCGATTATTGCTATAGCTATTTCTGAGCCGCGGACCGAGCAGGTTTCAGCTTTAGCTATTGCTGTCGTAATGCTTAAACTGCTCCTGCCGTTTGCCGCTCTCATAATAACCGGCATCGTGCACCTACTAGCCTGGAGCAAGATAGAAAGGATAAGCACAGAGGTTTAAATTTTAAATTTTATAAACCTCTTGTTACGATAAAATTTCGCTCTTTCCGGTTTGATTAGCGTTTTACACTTCGGGATAAATTTCAAAAAGGCTTATGTATGCAAGATATCGTATCTCAAGCAAGAAAAGAAGGGATGATCAGCACTGGCATTGATCTGCTTTTGGCGGTGGCGCTCGTGGT
>CALKQT010000082.1 GCA_937990735.1 uncultured Campylobacter sp.
GCCCACGCCCGCGGTGGCGAAGTCTCGAAGCTCTTTGCCCTCCAAATCCACGTATCCTGCGTTTGCGACATTCACTCCCGCGCCCGGTCTCGTGTCGCCGAAAAATCTATTGTAGGCTAGATCGAGCTGTGCGGACGAACTCATGCCGCCTATTTTAAACGGCATGCTCGGACTAATGCCCGCTGTTAGGATATTCATGTTTCTAGATTTTTTATCCGTGCTCATCACGAACGGACCCACATTTTCGCTCATGCCGCCCGTTCTAGCGTAGATACGAGAGACGCCCAAATACGGATTTATCTCAAAATTTTCGCCGTTAAAGCCGCCGTATGTCGCGCTAGCAAACATATTTATGAGCTTTTCGTTGCTCTTAGCGCCATTATTAGCGGTGTGTTGCACTATCGTGGAGCTGCCGGTTTTTTTGCGTTTTATGTCCGTATATACGGCGCCTAGATCAAATTTAACGGTCTCTAAGCCCACCTGCGCGTAAAGTCCCGCGTGTCTGTTCGTGTGATCAAACTCCATGCTGCCGTCTTCCTTGGTCTTGGTTTTTCCCACGCCCACTACGGCTCCCAGTCTTAAGTTTTCACTCAGCGCGCCGTCTAGGCCGACGAGCTGTGTCACGGAGGTAGATTTGAAATTTCCGCTTCCCTCATCCGAGCTAAATTTCATGACGTTTCCCGCGGTATTCGCCCAGAAGTTGATCCCCGTCTCTTCATCTATGCTTAGCGCGTTAAAATTTCTTTTGCGGCTTAAGACGGCGTTTCGGATCAGTACGTTATCGATCACGGCGGCGTTTTGCGCGATGAAATTTGCCTCGTTCGCGAACGTTTTTAGCGTGTCGGAGGCCTGCTGCGGCGTAGCAAAGATGAAATTTCTATACAGATCGCTCGTTCGCACCGCAGGTCTGCTTCTAAAAACGCTCATTAGGGCGGGCTGATTGCTCGAGCCCTCTATTGCGGCGGCGATCAGTTTTTGATTTTTACCCTTTGCGAAATCCACCATACCCTCGCTGCCCTTTTTGAAGGTGAACTCTAGCTTGGAGTCGTTAAAATTTTTAACTAAATCAAAAAACGCGTATTCTCTTAAAATTGTCTGATCGTAGCCTCTGAAGCTACCTTCTACCCAGTATCTCTTTGATTTTGCAGGATCTTTATATATCTTTTGCGCATCTTCGAAAAGAGGATTTTCTAGATCTACGATGGAATTTTTTTCAAACGTGAGGTTCAAATTCGAAGCTCCTGCCGAAGACATGCCGACTATACCCGCGTGCGATACGACGTATCTGCCGCCTTGCTTTATCGTCGCCGTGACGGTATCTGAGGTGGCGGTTCTAGTTTTATTTACGAATTCTTTCGGCTTATTGAATACGTCGGTTTTGACCTCTTGGACGGTTAGGCTCTTTTTGATCTTCAAGGCGCCGCCGTTTTCTACGGTCACCTTGCTGTTTTTTAAAGACTGATTTAGCGCCGTGATCTGCCCGCCTTTTATGATCGTATCGCCGCTGTAGGTGTTATCGCCCGCAAGCGTTAGCGTGCCACCGCCTCTTTTTATCAGCATTCCTTTATAGCCTTCCGCCGCTCTATGCGCTCGCGCTTGCTCTCTGGCTAGCTCTACGTTGTATTCGGCTCTTTCTTCTGCGGTCAAATTTCCGCCCTTAGCATCGAGCTGTGCTTTGCGCACCGCCCAAGCAGCCGCATCCGCATCGTCCTCGGTCTTTCTAAATTTTATCGCCTTGTCCGAGATGTCGTTGGACCAGACGTCATCTACATCCATATTTACGTCGAATTTCCCTAGAAACTGACCCGGTCCGAACATCGCCTTGCCGAGATCTACTATGCCCCAGCCCCACCTTTTATCGGGCAC
>CALKQT010000083.1 GCA_937990735.1 uncultured Campylobacter sp.
CCAAGGCTCATTAAGCGAGACGCTCAACCACCTCATCTTGGCACGCGACTTAGATTACATCACAGCCGAAGAGAGTCGTCTTTTGAACGATAAAGCAAGGTTGGTCAGCATCACGCTGAACCGTTACTGCCAAGCCCTGATCCGAAACACTTCCCGCTGACTACTACCCCGAAGGAGGAGTACTACCCGGCCGAAGGCCGTAACTACCTGAGGGCACAGCCCTCATTCTACGTTCGTCAGCGTGTGGCCCATGCGTTCCTTCTTGGTGCGCATGTAGAAGGCGTTGTATTCGTTGGGGGCGACTTCGATGGGCACGTTCTCCACCACCTCCAGCCCGTAGGCTTCGAGTCCGACGCGCTTGACGGGGTTGTTGGTGATGAGGCGCATTTTGGTGACGCCGATGCGGCTGAGGATCTGTGCGCCCACGCCGTAGTCTCGTTCGTCAGCCTTATGGCAGAGGTGCAGGTTCGCCTCGACGGTGTCCATGCCTTCGTCTTGCAGCTTGTAGGCGTGGATCTTGTCCATCAGCCCGATGCCGCGGCCTTCTTGGTTGAGGTAGACCACCACGCCGCGCCCTTCTTTTTCGATCATGCGCATAGCCATGTGGAGCTGTTCGCCGCAGTCGCACTTTAGGCTGCCGATCGCATCGCCGGTAAGGCACTCTGAGTGGATACGTACGTTTACGACGCCCTCCAAAGGTTGCTTAAATATCACTAAATGCTCTTTCTCGCCTTGCTTAAACGACTGAACGCGGAAGCTTCCGAAGCGGGAGGGGAGATTTGCGACCTCTGAAATTTTTATATCCATGCTTAAATTTACTCCGATTGTGATATTATAAATCTCACAATTCTAGCTAAAAAAGGAAAAATAATGTTTAAACGATTTAGACGCCTACGAATAAACTCCGCGCTTAGGGATCTGGTGCGACAAACCGATCTGCAAACCCGCTTTCTAATCTATCCGCTTTTTGTAGTAGAAGGGAGCGGCATCAAAAAGGAGATCGCCTCGATGCCAGGCGTATTTCAGATGAGCTTGGATGAAATTTTAAAAGAGTGCGAGACTCTTTTGTCGCTAGGACTAGATAAAATTTTACTTTTTGGAATTCCGTCGCTAAAGGACAGCATCGGCTCGGATGCGTTAAGTGAGGACGGCATCATCGCGACTTCGCTGCGCGCGATAAAGGCTAAATTTCCAAATTTGCTCGTCATCACCGATCTGTGCTTTTGCGAATACACCGACCACGGACACTGCGGCATCATCGATCATGTGCATCAGACGGTGGATAACGACGCGACGCTTGAAATTTCGGCGCAGCAGGCGCTCATCCACGCCAAAGCGGGCGCGGATATGATCGCACCCAGCGGCATGATGGACGGTATTATCGCAACTCTGCGAGAGGCGCTCGATCGCGGCGGATTTGAAAATTTACCGATTATGGCGTATTCGACGAAGTTCGCCAGCGGCTACTACGGGCCGTTTCGTGACGTGGCAGAGAGCGCGCCAAGTTTTGGCGATCGCAGCAGCTACCAGATGGATCCCGCAAATAGATTTGAGGCGATCAACGAAAGCTTGCAAGACGAGGCGCAGGGAGCGGACATCTTGATGATAAAGCCCGCGCTTGCGTATCTGGATCTAATCAGAGATCTGCGGGAGCGCACGCTGCTGCCGATATGTGCATATAACGTAAGCGGCGAATACTCGCTTTTGCAGGCGGGTAAAAAAGCGGGCGTGATCGATTATGAGCGCGTGATGATGGAGACGATGATAGGCATAAGGCGCGCGGGTGCCGATATGATCATCACCTATCACGCCAAAGAGATCGCGGAAATTTTAAACAGGGGTTAGCGATGAAAAAAATAGCACTCGAAATTAAAAGTAATGAAATGCAAGCCGTCTTGGATGCCGTGATGAAGCTGGCAAAAAAGATGAAATTTGAAGCTAAAATTCTATCTGAAAATAAAGATGAGTGTATAGAGAATTTTGGCGAGCTTTCGAGCGTCCTTATTGCGAAATTAGATAAACCGAGCAATAGGGCCGTTTTTGAGCGATTAAAGGATAAATGAAAAAAGACAAATGAAATATTTAACGCTGCATCAGGCTATTTTTATCCACGATAAAATGCTAGAAAAAATAGGCGGAAGCAAGGGTTATAATAAAACTTCGCTTGGCTATTTATCGTCTGCGTTGCAGAATATAAAAAAACGATCTGTATTATCCTACTATGTCGGATAAACTCGTGCATTTGACGCATTCGTGCATAAAATTTCATCCTTTTACCGACGGCAATAAAAGGACGGCGATTTTGCTAGCCGATATGTTTTTGTCGGCAAATTCTATAATTTTGGACGACGAGGAATTTTATGCGGCGATGGAGGACATAGTCGTAAAGGTGGCTATGGGAGATATGACGAAAGGTGATTTAAAAGAATTTTTTAGTAAATTTATAAAAGATAAAGGAGCGATATGAGGCACTTTCTTACGTTAAACGATTTTAGCAAAGACGAGATAATCGAAATTTTAAATTTAGCGTTTGAGATTAAAAAAGAGGCGAAGGCGCGAAATTTTAAGCCATATTTGAAAGATCAAAAATTAGCGATGATATTTGAAAAAAGCTCGACCAGAACGCGAGTAAGCTTTGACGTAGGGATGAACGAGCTGGGCGGACACGCGCTGTTTTTGAGCAGTCGCGACATCCAGCTCGGGCGAGGCGAGCCGATCAAAGATACCGCGCGCGTGATTTCGCGAATGTGCGATCTAATCATGGCGCGCGTAAATCGGCACGAGACGCTAATAGAGTTCGCGGAATTTAGCCGCGTGCCGGTGATAAACGGACTAAGCGATAAATTTCATCCTGTACAGCTAATGGCGGATTTAATGACGATCGTGGAGTGCGGTATTAAAACTCCAAAAATAAAAGCCGCGTACGTGGGCGACGGCAACAATATGGCGCATTCGTGGCTGATGCTTGCTAGCAAGCTTGGCTTTGAGCTGCGAGTAGCGACGCCCGTGGGTTATGAGGCTGATCCGCAGATACTAGCGCAGGCGCAAGAAAATGCTAAAATTTCAGGCGCTAAAATTTTAATAACGAACGATATAAAAGAAGCCGCAAGGGGCGCAAACGTCGTGACGACCGATACTTGGGTCTCGATGGGGCAAGAAGGCGAAAAGGAGCAAAGAATTCGCGATTTCGCGGGTTTTTGCGTGGATGAAAATTTAATGGCTCTGGCTAAAAAAAACGCGATCTTTTTGCACTGCCTGCCGGCGTATCGCGGATACGAGGTAAGCGAGGCCGTGTTTGAAGCGCACGCGGATGAAATTTTTGCAGAGGCGGAAAATCGCCTGCACGCGCAAAAGGGCGTCATGGTCTGGCTGGATCAAAAAAGATAAATTTTAGGAGAACGCATGGAAGAAAAAGATAAAGCGCTAAAAAAGATCGACAAAGCGAGCGAATTTTTCGGGCTGGATAGCTCGAAAAGGACGGTTTTTGAAATTTCGCAGGGCGAAGACAACGAGAAAAAACTCACTCTGAAAAGCGGCTCGTGGAGCGACGAGGAGCCGTGGTTCGGCATCGACGAAAATAACGAAGTGCACACGATGATCTCGATAAAATCGCTTGCAAATCTCATCGCCGCGACCAAAAACGCGATGCAGGAAAATTTTAATCTCAAGCTTGAGCGTTCGATTTTACAGCATACGCCGGTGGATTTCGGCGACGCATGGATCGTGTGCATGGACGAGATCAGAAGGCTAACGGGCGCAAATCCGAGTGCGAAAAGATTAAGCTTAGACGTCGATGCCGTCGTCTCGCGCGTAAAAAGCCTACATCCGAACCTTTTCATCGATATCGAAGAGCTTGTCAAAGCGAAGGCGGGCGGCCGTGAATAGCATAGACTTCGACGCTTACGCGAAATTTTCGCGCCCAGGACCACGCTACACGAGCTATCCGACCGCTTTGGAATTTAGTGAAAACTTCAGCTACGACGGGTATTTGAACGAGCTGAAAAATCAGAAAAGCTCCACGCCGCTGTCGCTTTACTTTCACATGCCGTTTTGCCGCTCCGCCTGTTATTTTTGCGGCTGCAACGTAATCTACACGGGCAAGCGCGACAAGATGGATCGGTATTTGGACTATATCGAGCGTGAAATGCAAATTTTAAGCGGCGTCGTGGACGGCTCGCGCCAGGTCGTGCAGATGCACTTCGGCGGCGGCACGCCTACATATTTTAGCGCCGAACAGCTCGCGCGCCACATAAAAAATATCAAAAAATATTTTAAAAACTTCAGCTCCGAAGCCGAGATTAGCTGCGAGATCGATCCGCGTTTTTTGAACGCCGAGCAGCTTGACGTGCTCGTTTCAAACGGCTTTAACCGCATCAGTTACGGCGTGCAGGACTTCGACGAACGCGTGCAAAAGGAGATCCATCGCATCCAGCCTTTCGAACTTACGAGGGACGTCATAGCCATGGCGCGCGAGAGGGGGATAAAATCGATAAATATGGATCTGATCTACGGCCTTCCGTATCAGAGCCTAGCTAGCTTTAGGCGCACGCTGGAGCTTGCGCTTTCGCTTGATCCGGACCGCTTTGCGATCTTTAACTACGCGCACGTGCCGTGGATCAAAAAATCTATGCGTAAATTTGACGAGACGACACTGCCCGAGCCGAAGGTAAAGCTTGAAATTTTAAAATTTACCCATGATTTTTTGAGCGCGAACGGATATGAGATGATCGGCATGGATCACTACTCAAAGCCCGCGGATGAGCTTCACGCCGCGCTTAAAAATGGCTCGCTGCACCGTAATTTTCAGGGCTACACGACCAAAGGCGGCGCCGATCTGATCGGTATCGGGCTAACTAGCATCGGCGAAGGCGCGCGCCACTACGCGCAAAATTTCAAAGATATGGACGCGTATGAAGCCGCGATCGATGCGGGCAGGCTGCCGTATTGCAGGGGCATTTTGCTAAATGAAGAGGATCTGCTGCGCAAAGAGGTGATTATGGGGCTGATGAGTAATTTCTGCGTCGATATAGAGGCGATCGAGGAGAAATTTAAGATAAAATTTTTTGAGCATTTCGGCACTAGCCTAAAACAGCTTGAGGCGCTAAAGGATTTCGTGCAAGTCTCACCGCATAGAATTTCGGTAACGCCTACCGGCACGCTTTTGATCCGTAATATCGCGATGTGCTTTGATGAGTATATGGTTAAAAATTTGGGCGAGAAGCGCTTTTCTAAAACCGTTTAAGCGGCGCGGCTATGAGTAGGGCAAAGCTTGGAGCGTTCGATTTTGCGGCACTTAGCGAGCGCTGTGTAAAATGTGGTAAATGTATCCAAATCTGTACGATTCATGGCATTAACGGCGATGAAGTAACGAGCCCGCGCGGATTTGTGGATCTTTTGGGCGCTTACGGCAGAAATGAGCTAAAGCTTGATAAAAACACTAAGAAAATTTTTGAGAGCTGCTTTTTATGCACCAACTGCGTAGATATTTGCGGCGAGTCTTTGCCCATAGATACGGCAATCGAGAATGTTCGCGCGCGCATTGCGGAAAAATTTGGCATCGCGTGGTACAAAAAAGCTGCGTTTTGGCTGCTCGGGCACCGCAAAGCGCTGGATCTAGCAGCAGCGCTTGGATACGTGTTTCTTAGCTGTGGCTTTAAGATGCGAAAAGATACGCAAAGCTCTATGTCGCCTAGATTTGACTTGCCACTACTTAAAAAAGAGCGCTTGTTGCCTGCTCCTGCGAAAAAGAGCTTTATGAACTCTCATGCAGAGCTTATCGACAACGGCGGCGAAAAAACTATCGGAATTTTTATAGGCTGCATGGCAAACTACGCTTATACGGGCGTAGGCGAGGCGGTTTTACATATCGCACGAGCACTAAAGCTAAACGTAAATTTGATGAAGGAACAAGCCTGTTGCGGCGCTCCTGCGTATTTTACGGGAGATTTTGCGGCGGTTGAACGCGTGGCAAAATTTAATATAGCATATTTCGAAAAAGCTCTGCCTGCTCTTGATGCGATTATAGTGCCCGAGGCTACGTGCTCTGCAATGCTGCGGGTGGATTACGCGAATTTTTTTGAAAATGAGCCGCAATGGAAAGCCCGCGCACAAAAACTTGCGAGTAAAATTTTTATGGCTAGCGAATACTTTTATAAATTTACAAACTTAAGTGATCTTTTGATGCGCCGCGGCAAAAGGGCTTTAGCGATTACTTATCACGATCCGTGCCATGCCCGCAAAATGCAGGGTATTTGGAAAGAACCGCGCGGCTTGCTCGCTCAAAACTACGAAATAACCGAGATGGATGAGCCTAATAAATGCTGCGGATTTGGCGGCGTGACGATGCAAACCGAGCGCTACGAGCTCGCGCGCGCAGCGGGATTAGCTAAGGCGCGTGCAATGGCAGATCTGCCTGTGCGCGTAGTTTCTGCCGAATGCAGTGCGTGTAGGATGCAGCTAAATAATTCGCTTTCTTTAAGCGGCTCGCAGATGAGGTGTGTAAATCCGCTGGAGCTCATCGCTGAGGCGCTTATGAGTGAGGAAAATTCCAATGGATAAAATTTAACATTTGTGAAATTCCTGCATTTCGCCGGCTTTTTACTCAATTCACATCCTGGGACAAAATTCCGTGCTTTTGAAATTTTGGTTTTTAAAAATTATGATTAAATTTTATCGTTAGCTTGTCAAGGTTGCGGTTTGCGTCTTTGAGCTTTTGGACAAAGTAGCCTGAAGCGGTGCACGGGGTGGCAAGCCCATAGGTTTTGCTCTGCGGTGGAGTTGATTAATATGATTTTAAATACTAAAATTTTGTGGTTTAGAATTTTGTTGAGCGATTTTGCGCAAAATTTTAAGAAGTTGAATTGAGGGATGGATTTTGGGAGGAATTCTAATTTTATTTGGCATTATTTGAAATTCTATGGAATTTTCGCTGTAAGCGAATGGCTGGAATTTTGATTTATTGATTTGCGCGGATTTGCTTGGCGCAGTAGGCTTAAAGCGCAAATTTTAAATTTCGTAAAATTTAAAAAATTAGTTACGTATGAGCTTCTTGCACTTCGCGGTTTTGGCGTTGGGGCAAAATTTCTTTCAAAAATGCCAAAGTGCACTATAAAATATATTCATAATTTTCAGCACGAGATATTTAGCAAAAAGGCTAAGCTGGCGAGATCGGGGCTTTAAATTTAATTTTATTCTTGCTCTTTTGCGTCATCTTCAGAGTCCAGCTTTGCTTCTTCGATCAAGAGTCTGTTGGCTTCGGTAGCCTTTTTTAGCTCGCTTAAGTTTTCTTCTATCTTATTTAGGCGCTTTTCAAGGGTATTTAGACGCTTTTCGGAGCGGGAGATAAAATAATAAATCAAATAAATCATAAAAACTATTATGATCCAAGGTACGATTTTCATATAAAATTCCTTAAAATTTAAAATCGGGCGCATTATAGCAGAAATTTTATGAAATTTTAAAATAGGCTGTTTTAGCCTTGACAATTGGGGATTTTTCGGTTATAATTGCTACTTCAATTTCAAAATGCTGGTGTAGCTCAGCTGGTAGAGCTACTGCCTTGTAAGCAGTGGGTCGGCGGTTCGATCCCGTCCACCAGCTCCATTTTTTGTAACAGTGTTTGACCAGATTTCATCAAAGGGTGAGATACTCAAGTGGCCAACGAGGGCAGACTGTAAATCTGCTGGCTTTGCCTTCCGTGGTTCGAATCCACGTCTCACCACCATGAATTTTTGATGCGGGATTAGCTCAGTTGGCTAGAGCATCAGCCTTCCAAGCTGAGGGTCGCGGGTTCGAGCCCCGTTTCCCGCTCCACCATTTAGGTTTACTGGGAGCTGTAAAACTTAACTGCTTTTATATGCTTACATAATCTAAATTTTGGTCGCATTGTTGGGTATTGGTAGCGATTTCTCTTTGCCTGAGTTTAGGCTCATATGGCTCAGAGGTAGAGCACTTCCTTGGTAAGGAAGAGGTCGCGGGTTCAAGTCCCGCTATGAGCTCCATAAAATAGAGTCGCTTAGTTTGTTGTGTAATCCACAAATCAATAACGGAGGATATGATGGCTAAAGAAAAATTTAATCGTAACAAGCCACACGTAAACATTGGTACCATCGGTCACGTTGACCATGGTAAGACTACTTTGACAGCTGCTATTTCTGCTGTTCTTTCTAGGAAAGGTCTAGCTGAGCTAAAGGACTACGACAATATCGATAACGCTCCAGAGGAAAAAGAGCGCGGTATTACTATCGCTACGTCTCACA
The DNA here is from genome assembly GCA_937990735.1 of uncultured Campylobacter sp. Taxonomy (GTDB): domain Bacteria; phylum Campylobacterota; class Campylobacteria; order Campylobacterales; family Campylobacteraceae; genus Campylobacter_B. The sequence goes on from CALKQT010000083.1 coordinate 8,259, forward strand.
TCGAATATGAGACCGAGAAACGCCACTATGCTCACGTTGACTGCCCTGGCCACGCCGACTACGTAAAAAATATGATTACCGGCGCGGCTCAGATGGACGGCGCTATTTTAGTTGTTTCTGCTGCGGATGGTCCTATGCCTCAAACTCGCGAGCATATCTTGCTTTCTCGCCAAGTAGGCGTTCCTTATATCGTAGTTTTCCTAAACAAAACCGATATGGTCGATGACCCGGATCTTTTAGAGCTAGTTGAAGAGGAAGTTAGAGATCTTTTAAAAGAGTATAAATTTCCTGGCGACGAGACCCCAATCATTAAAGGCTCTGCTCTTAAGGCTCTTGAGGAAGCGAAAGCCGGACAAGACGGCGAATGGTCTGCAAAGATTATGGAGCTTATGGACGCAGTTGATAGCTATATTCCAACTCCTGTTCGCGATACCGATAAAGATTTCCTTCTTCCGATCGAAGATATTTTCTCGATTTCCGGTCGCGGTACCGTTGTAACCGGTAGAATCGAAAAAGGTATCGTTAAAGTTGGCGATACTATCGAGATCGTAGGTATTAAACCTACTCAGACTACTACCGTCACTGGCGTTGAGATGTTTAGAAAAGAGATGGATCAAGGTGAAGCCGGCGATAACGTAGGTGTTTTATTGCGCGGTACTAAGAAAGAGGAAGTAGAGCGCGGTATGGTTCTATGTAAACCAAAATCGATCACTCCTCATACTAAATTTGAGGGCGAGGTTTATATCCTAACTAAAGAAGAGGGCGGACGCCATACTCCATTCTTTAATAATTATAGACCGCAGTTTTACGTTCGTACTACAGATGTTACCGGTTCGATTACTCTTCCTGAGGGAACCGAGATGGTTATGCCTGGCGACAACGTTAAAATTACCGTTGAGCTAATTGCTCCGATCGCTCTTGAGCAAGGTACTCGCTTCGCGATTCGCGAAGGCGGTCATACCGTAGGCTCAGGCGTCGTTTCGAAAATCATCGCTTAATTTTTTGCAAGCGGAATTTTAAAATTCCGCTTGCTTTTTTATTCAAGGAAACCAAATGGCAAAGAATTCAAGTAGAGTAAAGGTCGGATTAAAATGCTCCGAAAGTGGCGATATTAACTATACTACTTATAAAAACAGCAAAACTACGACCGAAAAACTAGAACTTAAAAAATATTGCCCTAGATTAAAAAAGCACACGCTTCATAAAGAAGTAAAGTTAAAAGGCTAATTGTTATAGGGCAATAGCTCCAACGGTAGAGCGCCGGATTCCAAATCCGATGGTTGGGGGTTCGAATCCCTCTTGCCCTGCCACGAGGATTGGGTATGGAAAAAGTAAAAGAGTATTATAAACAAGCAAAAGTAGAGTTAGATAAGGTAATTTTCCCGACTAAAGATCAGACTAAAACAGCATATATCTCTGTAGTAGTCGTAGTCGTAGTTATCGCACTGTTTTTAGCGCTAGTGGATCTTATTATGTCCGCTTTGATAACGGCTTAAGTAAGGATCGTAATATGGCAAATAAATGGTATGCGATACAAACTTACGCCGGCAGCGAGATGGCGGTAAAGCGTGCGATAGAAACGCTAAAGCAAGACGAAGCACTTGAGGCTAAGATCGGTGAAGTGCTAGTACCTACCGAAGATGTTATAGAAGTCAAAAATACAAAGCAAACCATTAAAGAGCGTAGCTTATATCCAGGATATTGCTTTGCAAATTTAGATCTGGATACCACTTTATGGCATAGAATTCAGATGCTACCTAAGGTCAGTCGCTTTATCGGCGAGGCGAAAAAGCCATCTCCGCTACCGGAAAAGGATATCGAAATAATTCTAGAAAAGATCAATAATCGCGAGGCTCCTAAGCCCAAGATTAATTTCGATGAGGGTGAGACGGTTAGGATCGTCGACGGGCCTTTTGCTAATTTCAACGGCATCGTAGAAGAGTATGATATGATCCACGGCAAGCTTCGCCTCAATGTTTCGATCTTCGGACGAAGCACGCCGATTGAAATTTCATACTCGCAAGTTGAAAAGATTATTTAAATTTTATAAGGAGTAAATTTATGGCTAAGAAAGTTGTTGGCGAAATCAAGCTTCAAATAGCGGCCGCAAAAGCAAATCCAAGCCCGCCGGTAGGTCCTGCACTAGGTCAAAAGGGCGTTAATATTATGGAATTTTGCAAAGCGTTTAACGAGCGAACCAAAGATATGGCGGGCTTTAACATTCCTGTTATCATCACGGTTTATGCCGATAAAAGCTTTACTTTCATCACTAAGCAACCGCCTGCGACGGATTTGATCAAAAAAGCGGCGAAGATAGATAAGGGTTCGGACAACCCTCTTAAAAAGAAGGTAGCATCCCTAACTAAGGCTCAGGTTTTAGAGATCGTCGAGAAAAAGATCGCCGATCTAAATACCAAAGATAGAGAGCAGGCTGCTAGGATTATAGCGGGTTCGGCTCGTTCTATGGGTATTACGGTCACTGACTAGACCTTTTGACCGCTAAGGTTTAAAAAAGCGGTAGCACTTTAATTGCGGAGAAATATATGCCAAAAAATTCAAAAAGATTCAACGAACTTTTAAAAAAAGTTGACGTAAATAAAATTTATAGCGTAGATGAAGCGGTAAGTACGGTAAAAACTCTAGCTTCTGCTAAATTTGATGAGACGGTGGAGATCGCTCTTAAACTAAACGTAGATCCAAGACATGCCGATCAGATGGTACGCGGCTCAGTCGTTTTGCCTGCCGGCACTGGCAAGAGCGTTCGAGTAGCCGTGATTGCAAAAGACGCAAAAGCTAGCGAGGCTAGCGAAGCGGGTGCCGATATCGTGGGCGCCGATGATCTGATCGAAGAGATTCAAAAAGGAAATATAAATTTCGATGTTCTTATCGCCACTCCAAATTTAATGGGACTAGTCGGTAAGGTAGGTCGTATTCTTGGTCCAAAAGGCGTTATGCCGAACCCTAAAACCGGTACCGTTACTATGGATGTCGCTCAAGCCGTTAAAAACGCTAAGGGCGGACAGGTAAACTTCCGCGTCGATAAGCAGGGAAATATCCACGCAGGCCTTGGCAAGGCTAGCTTTAGCAAAGAGCAGCTTTTAGACAATCTTACGACGTTTATCAAAACCATAAATAAGCATAAGCCGGCGACTGCGAAAGGTAGATACGTAACTCACGCATCGCTTTCACTTACTATGAGCCCTGCGGTTACGCTGGATAATCAAGAAATAATCGATTTAAAATAAAATTTTAAATTTTTATCTTAGATTGGAGATAGCTCAAGGTTTTTAACTTAATTGATCGAAATTTTAAAATTTCGATCGCTTGGCTTGAAATCACCGATCGGAAAGGAGACCTAATGACGAGAGACGAAAAATCAAAGATAGTAGCGGAGCTTGGCGAGGCTTTCAAAGCTAGCGAAGCTATAGTAATTTCCGATTTTAAAGGCCTTAGCGTTAAGCAGCTTGAAGATCTTAGAAATAGCGCGCGCGAAGCGGGCATAAAGGTTCGGGTTATCAAAAATACCCTAGCCAATATCGCTTTAAAAAATGCCGAAAAAAACGGACTTAGCTTTAAAGATACTAATATCTTCTTATGGGGCGAGCAGCTTTCTGTATGTAAAGTAGCGGCTAAATTTGAAGAGAAAAATGAAATTTTTAAGCTCAAGACTGCTCATATCGATGGGGAAGTGGCCGGCGTAGATAAGGTTAGGGCGCTTTCGAAGATGCCTTCGAGAGACGAGCTTATCGCGATGCTGCTTCAAGTATGGAATGCGCCGATCCAAAATTTTACGATCGGCTTAAATGCGCTTAAGCAGAAAAAAGAAGCTAGCGCTTAATTAAAATTTAGGAGAATAAAATGGCAATTTCAAAAGAAGATGTTTTAGAGTATATCTCTAATCTTTCGGTGCTAGAGCTTAGCGAGTTAGTTAAAGAATTCGAAGAAAAATTCGGCGTAAGCGCAGCTCCGGTTATGGTAGCAGGCGGCGCAGGTGCAGGCGGCGCAGGTGCGGCAGCGGCTGAAGAGAAAACAGAATTCGACGTCGTATTGCTTGATGCAGGCGATAAGAAAATCAACGTAATTAAGGTTGTTCGCGCCTTAACGGGCCTTGGTCTAAAAGAAGCCAAAGACGCTACTGAGGCTACTCCGTCCGTTCTTAAAGAGGGACTTAACAAAGAAGACGCCGAGAAGGCTAAAAAAGAGCTTGAAGAAGCAGGCGCCAAAGTCGAACTCAAATAAATCGCGAAATTTTAAAATTTCGCATACAAATGTGTGCCGGTGCGTCGCATCGGCACTTCTTTCTTTAAAATACAACTACGAGGTAGTGGAATGTTAAACAGCCTATATTCAGGAAATCGTCTTAGAGTGGATTTTTCAAAGGTTCCCAAAGACATCGAAATTCCGAATTTATTACAACTACAAAAGAAAAGTTTTGATCATTTTTTAAATCTTGATAACTCGGGTGGAGAAAGCGGCATAGAAAAGGTTTTCAAAGCCATTTTCCCTATCCACGACGCACAGAATAGACTAAGTATCGAGTATGTAAGCAGCGAAATTTCAAAGCCAAAGTATTCGATTAGAGAATGCATGGAAAGAGGGCTTACTTATTCGGTAAATTTAAAGATGAAGCTCCGCCTGCTAGTGCATGAGCGCGATGAAAAGACGGGCAAAAAAATCGGCGTAAAAGAGATCAAAGAGCAGGATATATTCATTCGCGACATTCCTCTAATGACCGATAGAATTTCATTTATCATAAACGGCGTCGAGCGCGTCGTCGTAAATCAGCTGCACAGAAGCCCGGGCGTAATCTTCAAAGAGGAAGAGAGCCCTACGGTTTTAAATAAACTCATCTACACCGCTCAAATAATACCTGATCGCGGCAGCTGGCTATACTTTGAATACGACGTAAAAGACGTACTATACGTGCGCATAAATAAAAGGCGCAAGGTTCCGATCACGATCCTATTTCGCGCACTCGGCTACAAAAAACAAGACATCATAAAATTATTTTATCCTATTAAGACGATCTATATTAAAAAGGGAAAATTCCTGACCGATTTCGATCCGAAAGAATACGCGGGCAGGCTCGATTACGACATTATAAACGAAAAGGGCGAGGTGCTTCATCAAGCAAGCAAGCGCCTAACATCCAAAAAAGCAGAGAAGCTGGCGGAGGACGGACTAAAGCTAATCGAATATCCGGCTGAAATTTTAGCCGAGCGCTACCTAGCCGACGCCATCGTCGATAAAAACAGCGGCGAAGTGCTTTTTGATTCGCTAACCGCGCTTGATGAGGGCAAGCTAGCTAAGATCGCTAACACCGAGAAAAAATTTACGATCGCCAACGACCTAGCTAGCGGCGTAGATACCTCGATCATAAATTCTTTCATCCAGGACGCCGATGCGCTTAAACTCTTGCAGCAAAGCGAAGGCATAGACGACGAGAACGATCTGGCTGCGATTAGAATTTACAAAGTAATGCGCCCGGGCGAGCCGGTGGTAAAAGAGGCGGCAAAGAGCTTCGTAAACGATCTATTTTTCAATCCGGAGCGCTACGATCTGACCAAGGTTGGTCGCATGAAGATGAATCATAAACTAGGTATCGAAGCGCCGGAATACGTAACCGTACTAAGCAGTGAGGATATCATCAAAACCGCAAAATACCTAATCAGGGTCAAAAACGGCGACGGCTTCATCGACGATCGCGATAATCTCGGCAACCGCCGCATCCGCTCGATCGGCGAGCTTTTGGCAAACGAGATGCACCTTGGATTTATCAAGGTTCAAAAGGCGATTAAGGATAAATTTACCGGCATTAGCGGCAATCTAGAGGAGCTTATGCCGTATGATTTCGTAAATCCAAAGATTATCACCACTACGCTTATGGAATTTTTCACCGGTGGCCAGCTAAGCCAGTTTATGGATCAGACTAACCCATTGGCAGAGGTAACACATAAGCGTCGTCTTTCTGCGTTAGGTCCTGGTGGACTTTCACGAGAGCGTGCAGGTTTTGAGGTTCGTGACGTTCACTATACTCACTATGGCCGTTTGTGTCCTATTGAGACTCCAGAAGGTCCGAATATCGGCCTTATTTCCTCTCTTTGTGTTTATGCCAAGGTTAATAGTCTTGGATTTATAGAGACGCCCTACCGTGCCGTTAAGGATGGGAAAGTCGATTTCTCAGAGGAAGGGCTTAAGTACTATACGGCAGAGGAAGAAGAAGAAATGAACGTTGCTCAGGGGAATGCACCGCTTAATCCTGATGGAACGTTTGTTCGCGACAAAGTAAAGTCACGCTACGCTGCGGACTTCCCCATCGTTGCTCCTAATCAGGTGCACTTGATGGACGTTTCTCCTTCACAGATCGCCTCTATTGCTGCTTCGTTGATTCCTTTTTTGGAGCACGACGACGCCAACCGTGCACTCATGGGATCTAACATGATGCGCCAGGCAGTGCCCCTCATCCAACCCGAGGCTCCTATCGTAGGTACCGGGGTGGAAGGCAAATTGGTTCGCGACTCTCGTACGCAAGTTATGGCAGAAGGAGCCGGCGAGGTTATCTACGTGGATGCAGATCAAATCAAGGTTCGTTACGACAAGACCGACGAGGAGCTTTTCGTTAGCTTTGAAGAACCTGTTGTTACCTATCCTCTCCCCAAATATCGCAAGACGAACCAGAGTACAACGATTGACCTCAAGCCTATCTGTCGCAAGGGCGATCGCGTGGAAAAGGGAGATATCCTCACCGAGGGCTATGCAACTCAGAATGGAGAATTGGCTCTTGGGCGCAATATCCTTGTTGCTTACATGCCTTGGAAGGGATACAACTACGAGGATGCTATTGTGCTTAACGAGCGTATCGTACGCGAAGACTTCTTCACCTCAGTACACGTAGAAGAGCAACAACTTGAAGTGCGTGAGACCAAACGAGGCCTCGAAGAGCTTACGAGCGACATCCCCAACGTGAGCGAAGATGCAACGAAAGATTTGGCAGAAAACGGGATCGTGCGCATTGGTGCACACATTGTTCCCGGGGACATTCTCGTGGGTAAGATAACCCCCAAGGGCGAATCAGATCCCACACCAGAAGAGCGTCTTCTCCGTGCTATCTTTGGCGATAAGGCGAGCGATGTAAAGGATGCTTCCCTCAAAGCTTCTCCCTCATTGCGCGGGGTCGTTATTGATACCAAGCTCTTCTCCAAGAATTTGGATAAGAAGCGCAAGGACATCAAAGAGATCACAGAGCGTATCGAAGGCGAGTATAGCAAAAAGAAAGAACAGCTTCGTAAAGTATTTATTGATAAGTTGCTCAAGCTTACCGACGGGCATACATCCAATCTTGTAGAGGACTTTGCTTCTCTTGAGATCATTGCTGCCGGTAAGAAGTTTAACCGCACCATGCTCGAAAGCATTGACGAGTATAGCAACATTAAGAGCAGCAACTGGACGGAAGACGCCCATACAAACGAACTTATCACCATCCTTATCGCCAATTACATCCGTAAGGATAAGGAGTTGGAAGCAGAGTTCCGTCGTCGTATTCAAGACGAAACAATCGGAGACGAACTTGCTAGTGGCATTGTACAGACCGCAAAGGTTTATATTGCCAAGAAGCGTAAGATCCAAGTGGGAGACAAGATGGCAGGGCGCCATGGTAATAAGGGTATCGTGTCTAAGATTGTACGTCAAGAAGACATGCCTTTCCTCGAAGATGGTACCCCGGTAGACATCTGTCTTAACCCTCTAGGGGTGCCCTCTCGTATGAACCTTGGTCAGCTCTTCGAAGCTGTCTTGGCTCGTGCCGGACGGAAGTTGGGTAAGCGCTTTGCTTCTCCTGTATTCGATGGGGCTTCTCCTGAAGATATTGAAGAGTACATCAAGGAGGCTGGGATTGATCCCGGTGCTAAGACGCAGCTCTACGATGGTGGTACGGGAGAGCCCTTCAAGCAACGTGCTACGGTAGGGGTAACTTACTTCTTGAAGTTAGGCCACATGGTCGACGACAAGATGCACGCTCGCTCTATTGGTCCCTACTCTTTGGTCACACAGCAACCTCTTGGGGGTAAGGCCCAATTCGGGGGACAGCGTTTCGGAGAAATGGAAGTTTGGGCCCTCGAAGCCTTTGGTGCGGCCCACATTCTACAAGAAATTCTCACGATTAAGAGTGACGATACAATCGGTCGCTCACGTGCCTATGAGGCAATCGTAAAGGGAACTCCTATGCCTACTCCCGGCATTCCCGAGTCTCTCAATGTGTTGATGAACGAGCTAAAAGGTCTCGGTTTGAGCCTTACTCTGGATTAATCTAAACGCTCAACGTTTCTATATATATGGCTTTTAGAAAGGATAATAAGTTAAAGACAAACTTCTCCAAGATCAGAGTGTCATTGGCATCTCCTGAGCAGATTCTGGAGAACTCTTATGGGGAAGTCACAAAGCACGAAACGGTAAGTTATCGCACGCTCAAGCCCGAGCGTGATGGACTTTACTGTGAGCGTATCTTTGGTCCGGTTAAAGATTACGAATGCCATTGTGGTAAGTACAAAGGCAATAAGTATCGTGGAATTACTTGTGACCGATGCGGTGTTGAGGTGACCCAAAAGATGGTTCGCCGCGAGCGTATGGGGCACATTGCCCTCAAGGTGCCCGTGGTACATGTTTGGTACTCTCGCTCCATCCCCAATAAAATTGCATATCTACTAGGGTTCTCTTCCAAGGAGCTTGAGTCTATCATTTACTACGATCGTTATGTGGTAATACAGCCTGGTGTCTTTGCAGTTCCCGAAGGAGAGGCTCCCGAATCTCACCCCGTTAATTCGCAAGAATGCCCCAAGTATCTAGAAGCAAAGCAGCTTCTAAAGAATGAACATTACGAGCAATTCTGCGATCGTATCTACGAAGAATTCCCAGGCAATGATAGCTTGGAG
>CALKQT010000084.1 GCA_937990735.1 uncultured Campylobacter sp.
TTTCTGTCCAGAAACAGCGCTCGTCGCAGACCATAAGCTCATCGTCGTTAAATTTTATAATATCGCCTCTTTGTAAATCATTGTCGAAGGTTGATATTGGTAAGATGGTCATTTAAAGTCCTTTTGCTTGCTAGATTAAACATGTTCATAATAAATTTTCGTTATTTGTAATCGCCAAATTACACCTCGATAACCACATCCTTATACTTTTCATAAAGCCTCGGCTTTAAAATTTTATCACGATACTCTTTGCCCGCCTTAGTCATACATATCCAATGGCTAAATCTGCTCCATGTGTTAGGGTCTTTCCAAGTTATCTCTGCTTGGGGAGTTATTTTGTCCTCCTCTAAAAATTTATACCCAAAAAAGAAATTATCTCTAAAATAGATCCACTTCTCATAAAGCGACATACCCAGATCGATCTTGGATAAATTCGTATCGAAGTCAGCCCATTGCTTTCTTAAATTTTCACCCTCTATGCCGAAGTCTATCATACCCCCCTAAAAATAGTTGACCCATTACTCCGAAGTATTCTCCCGCGTATGTCGGATAGGCTGAAATTTCAGGATCATCTTCGTCCGCTAGCTTATAGTCGCTTTGGATAATCCCATGTAGTTCAAACCATTCGTACCAATCAAAGATTTCATATTCAATGTAATCCAAAATATCTTTTTTTCTGGTACCGGGAATTTGAGCTAATATGCGAATAAACGAATCCATCCAGCAATCAAATCCTAAAGCCTTATAAAGTTCTTCATCTTTGTTAAAAACCCAGCCGTATAGTTCATTCGGTTTTAAAATTTTAAATTTCATAGTATCTCCTTTCTAAATTTAATCGGTTGGCGATATTCTATTTGCATAATCTAAAGCTTTACCCAATCCTCTTTCTTTACGCCGAATTCGAATTCAGCCTGTTTAAACGCGCCCTCTATGCTTTCATGATAGGTATCGGTTTGCTCTTTCCCCGATTCGTCGAGATAGAACAGATAAAATCCGCTGTCGCCGTCGTATTGGACGATGCTTAAAGCAAACGGCTGCGGCAGAATTTTATTGCCATCGTAATGAGTAGTATTTTCGGTGGCTACGAAGCTCTTTTTACTATCTTTCAGATAAATTTTATATAGCTCTTTCATAATGCTTTCGCTAAATTTTAATCCGTTAGCCATTTTACCACATACTCCAATAATTCCTCTAAATTTTCGGCTCCGCAACTTCCTTTGAGTTCGTTTTCCGTGGCATTGATGAAAAACCAATCCTCGTCATCTCTATCGATATTTATTTTGATCGGCTTTTTCCCACTCTCGCCATCGATTTCGATCCACCAGCCCGGATTGTCGACCGTTTCTAGCGTAAGGCCGTATTGATGCTCCCATTCTCCGTCGCATTTGGAAGCATACCAGTTTTGTATGAGTTTTAGATTATTCATTGCTCCTCCTTTAATTTTATAAATTTTAAAATTCTCGATTTGTTAGGCTTTGATATTGCAATTGAAGCAGGGCTTCTTTGCTATTTAAATTTAATCGCTTATTAGAAATTTCTTTTCCACGCCATCTTCCTTTATGTCGATTATCTTCCACTCCGGTCTATTTAAAAATTTTATAGCTTTTTCATCCAGTTCGGACAATGGCTCCTCAAGATTAAATTTAGTTTTATAGTAATATAGCGAAAGATCTATTTTGTTGCCCTGCTCCATAAGCTGCATTATGCACTCATCGTTTGAATCGCCGGTTATATAGCGGTTTATCATCATAAACGCCTCGCAGCTCTTATGAAAAGGGAAGCGGCCGAAGTTAAAAAGATTGCCGACGAGCTCAAATACAAGGACAAAAAACAGAAATAAAATGAATAGCTTGATCATTCTGCGTTTCATTGCGGCGTTTCCTAAATTTTGAAATCAAAAATTCGTTTGTGTTTTAAATGCCGGACGGTATTTGCGCTCAAATCGCGGGTGCGCCCAAGCGCTAGTCGTAGCGGTCTGGCACAAAATTTACGACGCTATCTCGCCTTTTGCCGCGCTAGCTGTGGCGGATTCGCTTTCGTCCATGATGATGAGCTGTCTAGCACGCTTAATCTTGGCATCGTCGCGAAACGCCGCGCGCACCTTGTCCATGCCGGTGTAAAATTCCTTCATCAAAACAAGGCACAAATACGCGCCAAATTCCGTCGTACGAATAATCTCGTTCTCGATCCGCACGGCTCCTGCAAGCCTTAGTAGGCTAAGCTCTCTGCCCAGTTCGCGGCGCAAATTTAGATCGTTTGCGGCGTTAAATTTAGCGATATCGATCTCGCCGTTGAAAAGCTCGGTCAAAAAGAGGTATTTCGCGCGCTCGGATCTGCTAAAATCGCAAGTAGCGATTACGGTGCTTTCGTTTTTGCGCACTCTGCTTGCGTAATCTTCGAGGTTGAACGCATTTACGAGCAGCCTGCCGTCTAGGAAACTAAACGCGCCGCTTCCGATGCCCACGTATTCGTGATTCGTGCCTACATATTCGTCGCTCATATTTGATTTTTCGCGAGCGAAAGCCCATGCGTTGCTGCGGTGCCAGCTTGCAAATTCCTTGCAGATGATAGAGTAAAACTCCTCCTCGTGATCTACATTGCTAACGCCGAGGCTTCGCGCTATTTGATCGCGCATCAAAGGCGATTTCATTAGCGGATACAGCGTGATCTGCTCCGGTTTTACCGCCTTTGCCGCTTCAATGTCGCGAAGTAAAATTTCGCGAGTTTGAAACGGGAAATTAAAGATCAGATCCAGACTTAAAATCGGTAGAATTCCGACCGCTCGGGATAGCTTTTCTTGCAGAATTTCGCCCGAGCCGAATTTGTCGTAGCGCGAAGCTTTGCGTAAAATATCATCATCAAAGCTCTGCACCCCCACGCTTAGGCGGTCTATTAGCCCGCGAAATCGCAGCAAGCTCTCAGGTTCGATGTGGTTGGGATCGCTCTCGCACGAGACCTCTTTGATGCTAAAAAGCGACTTGGCAAGCTCCAGCGTGCGCGCTAACTCATCCTCATCGATAAGCGTCGTGCCGCCGCCTACATAAAGCGTCTCAAAGTCGTAGCCTGCGTCCTTCGTGCGCTGCATCTCTACGCGTAGCGCGCCGAAATACGCCTTACACGCGCCACGCTCGTAGGCGTATTTGTGAAAGGAGCAGTACGGGCAAAACGTGTGGCAAAAGGGCACGTGCATGTAGAGCATATATTTTTTATCGGGATTTGGAATTTTAGCGATATTTTCCTGCGTGATGTCGATTCTAAGGGAGTTGTATAGGGATTTTTGCATAGTTTCGGCGGCGTATTTTTTAGCGAAGCTATGCACCATTTGACTGATAAAATTCATAAAACTTTAACCTTTTTTAAACTTAAAAATTAATTTTTGAAGTTTATCGAAAACTAACTTATAAATTTATCAATAATTCAATAAAAAGTGTAGCGCCGCCATATATATTAGCGTAGGAAGCGCTATCGTCGCGAGGGAATTGCGAAATTTAGCATGCACGACAAACGCCATAATCAGGCAAAATAGCAGCATTGCCGTTTGCAGCGCGTCAGCGCTAAAAGCCCGCTCGCCAGAAAAGCTAGGCAACATCGTCTTAAGCGCATAGATCGTCAAAACGACCATTATCAAAAGGCCCGAGTTTTTCTGCAGATACGATAAGCTTGGACTCGCGGTCTTTTTCTTAAAAAGCAGCAGCGGCAAAAATCGCGTCAAAATCGTAGCGAGCGAGGCCAGAAAGATATAGGGCAAAATTTCCACTACCTGCTCCTTTTTAGGAATTTTCGCAGCCTGCGTCCCGCGTGCGAAGGTCGCTCGAAGTATTTACGAAAGAGCAGCAATACTGCAGTGCCGAAAATCAGAGTGCCGAATAAAAAATATTTTGTAGGAAAGATAAAAAGCCCCGCAAATGCGCAGGCAAATCCTAGCAATAGCACTTTGTATTGCGGATTTGCTTTAAAAACCTCATAGGTTAGCATCGCAAAAAGCGCCGTCAGGCTAAACTCGACTCCGCTAAAATCAAGCTTCAAGCTTGCTCCCAAAACAGCCCCTACAACGACGCCCGCGACCCAGTAGGAATGATTTAAGACCGCGGTTAGATTATAGAGCAGATCAAGCTCTTTTAATCTTTGCGGCGTTACGGGCTGTTCGCCGTTAAGCTCCTCGGGGCGCAAAAACGCGCGCGCTTTTAGCAGCGCAAAGGTTTCGTCCGTAAGGGCATATACGGCGTAAATTTTATGACGCACGAAGCGCAGCTCGTCCAGCACCGACATCGTATAGAAAAAATGGCGAAAATTTAGTAAAAACGCCACGACGAAGGTATCTACGAGCGAGGCGTGGGTTACGATGAATGCGATCAGCACGAACTCCACGCTGCCTGCGTAGATCAGCAGTGAGGTTAGCGCGAGCGCCCATACGGGCAGGTCTTGGCTGATGCCGTAGATACCAAACGCCAGCCCCAGCGGCACGTAGCCCATCATCACGGCGAGGGTGGATCTGAAAATTTCAAATTTACTCATAGCTTTCCTAAATTTAAAAGCGCGATTTTAGCTAAAATTTTATTAAATTTTACAGGGCATACGGGCGAATCTGTGCCGTCGCTAGCGAGTTTTGCGCTGTCATTCGCCGCAAGAGGAGTTGCAAAATTTACTCGCTTAGACGCCGTAAAATTTTAAAATTTAGCCTGCGTAGAATTTTACGAAATTTTAAAATTCCGGGGAGCGGATTTTTAAATTTAGCCTAAAATACGTGGCGCAAAAGCACGAATGCAAACGCCGAAAGCAGCGCCGAGACGGGCAGGGTGATGATCCACGCTAGCCCGATCGGCTTCATCAGCGACCAGTTCGTGCTGTGATTTACCAAGCCGATTCCCAAAATCGCGCCGATTAGCACGTGGGTCGAGGATATCGGCAGTCCCAGCACCGATGCTGCCATGACGACGACGGCGCTTGCGAGCTCGGCGCTAAAGCCCGAGGCTGGGTGAATTTTCGTGAGATTGGTGCCTACGGTGGCGATTACCTCTTTGCCGATGAACCAAAGCCCCGCTATGAGGGCTACTGCAAACATTATCATAATCTGCTGCGGCACGGGAGTGGAGGGATTGATACTATTCGTAGCCATCGTATCGATGATGGCGGCAAACGGACCCACGGCGTTTGCGATGTCGTTGCTGCCGTGTGAAAAGGCAAAACCGCTAGCGGTGAGTACTTGCAGCCAGCTAAACATCAAAAACGCGGATTTGTTTAAATTTGAGCGGCGTAGGGTTTTAGCGAAAATAAACATCAAAAGCCAGGTAATCAGCGTAGACATGCCGATGATGAGGTAGTTGTAAAAATTCGTAAGCCCGAAATTTAGATTATGCAGCCCCTTAAATATCAGCATCGCCGAGATCACGAAAGCGCCGATACCCGCTACGGCGGGGATCCCGTACTCTAGGGCCTTGTGGGATTTGAGCTTCTCTTTTTTAGCGTCAAGCTCGATCACCTTTTTATAATACTCGCTATCCAGCTCGCTTGGGTCGAAATCGGGATCGCGCATAGCGTAGATATCGTGATTTAGCGCTTCTGCATAGGCGATCTTTTGAATGTCGTCCAGGGTCTCGAAGGTTTTTTTGTGCAGCTTGCGGAGGGATTTTTTTTCGCGCTTTATGCGGTCGATCTTTATTTGAGCGTAGCGGTTGTAATCCAAAATATAATGCTTAATTAGCCAGAAAATTCCAAAGGAGATCACGCCGCCTAAAATCGGCGATAGCACCCAGGAGATCGCTATTTTGCCGATCTTATCCCACTGCACGAGCCACAATGCGGAAGTCTCTGCGGTATTAAGCAGGGCGCCTAGCGTAAGTCCCGAGCCCACGATACCGCCGATGATCGCATGAGTAGTGGATACGGGCAAACCCTTTCTGCTGGCAAAAAGCAACCATGCCCCCGCCGCGAAAAGCGCGCTCATCATTACATAGATAAAATCCCTAGGATGCACGTCCATTTTGCTAAGATCGATTATGCCGCTGCGGATCGTCGAGGTTACTTCGCCGCCTGCGATTACCGCGCCGCTTGCTTCAAATACCGCTGCGATACAAAGGGCTTGCGCGATGCTAAGAGTGCCGCTTCCGACGCTGGTGCCGAAGGAATTTGCCACGTCGTTTCCGCCGATATTAAAGGCCATAAAGATGCCCAAAAATACCGAAACTAAAAATAGCATTTTATCGCCGCTTCCTATAAAACCGAATCCCCAGATAAGAAAATAGATTGTTACGCCGCAGAATATGCCGTAGAAAATGAGACTTATCTTGCTAGATTTCATAGCTCTCCCTTAAAATCCGCGAAATTTTACCACACGCGCCTTAATCCCCACTAAATCGCACGAGAGAGGTATATTAAATTTTACTTTTAAAAGCGAATTTAGTGGCGCGCGCTAAGCTTTATTAAATCAATACTTCGTTACAATCCACATTAAATTTTAAAACCGAGGCGAAAAATGTCTAGAATTCCGCTGCAAAGCCCGTATTTCGGAATATTCGTGATGCTAATCCTAGCCTTTTGCGTCTTTTCGCTCATCGTTGAACTATCCTCTTTGGTAGGCTCGCGTTTGGCAGATAGGCGCGACGAGCGGCTAAAGGGCGAAATTTACGAAAGCGGCCCCGAAGCCGTCAAGCAGCCCAACCGAATGAACTCCCACTTTTTTTTGATAGCCGTGCTTTTCATACTTTTTGACGTCGAGATTATCTTTATGTTTCCGTGGGCGGTAAATTTTAAAATTTTAGGCGTGTTCGGGCTTGTAGAGATGGCGTTTTTCATCGTATTATTAGGCGTCGGTTTCATCTACGCCTGGAAAAAAGGAGCGCTAAATTGGCAGAGCATAAGATAAACTACGCGCGCGAAAACGGGCTTCCCGTAGTTCTTACCACCGTCGATAAGCTGATCGCGTGGGGCAGGAGCAACTCTTTGTGGGCGATGACGTACGGGCTTGCGTGCTGTGCGATCGAGATGATGGCGGCGGGCGCGGGCAGATTTGACTTTGACCGCTTCGGCACGATATTTCGCGCAAGCGCCAAGCAGTCGGACGTGATGATAATCGCAGGCACGCTTAGCAAAAAGCACGCCGAGTTTACGCGCCGCCTATATGACGCGATGCCAGAGCCCAAATGGGTTATCAGTATGGGTAGCTGCGCCAATACCGGAGGGATGTTTAATACCTACGCTACGGTGCAGGGCTGCGACCGCATAGTGCCTGTGGATATTTATCTCCCCGGATGCGCGCCGCGCCCCGAGACGCTGCAGTTTGCGATGATGGTGCTGCAAAAAAAGATCCGCACCCAAACCCCGCGCCGCGCGCAAAAGGCAAAAAGGCTGATCTGATGAGAAAATTTAATCCCAAAGGCGATCAGAGTAAAAAAAATTACTACAAAGACAGATTTTTCATTCCCGAGGAAACGCCGAAATCCAGCGCAAACGAGAGCGATTTCAAAGACGATCTGGACGCGCTTGAAGGCGTCCAAATTTTAAACTCGTATGTGGAATTTAACACTCTCGTACTCTACGTGGAGCCCGCGCAAAATTTAGCGGCGCTACGTGCGCTTAAGGGCGCGGGATATGAAATTTTATGTGAGCTAAGCGGCGTGGATTTTACCGAGGCTCGCGGCGGCATCGAGGTTTTTTATCAGCTTTTGGATATCAAAAGAGCGCGCCGCGCGCGGCTAAAGTGCTTCGTGCCGAACGAGAGCTTTTTGCAAAGCGCTGCGGGCATTTACAAAAGCGCGAACTGGGCTGAGCGCGAGTTATACGATATGATGGGCGTTTGGATTGAAAATCATCCGAACTTAGCGCGCCTAATAATGCCTGATGATTGGTTCGGACACCCGCTTTTAAAGTCCTATCCGCTGCAAGGAGACGAGTTCGCCAAGTGGTATGAGGTGGATAAAATTTTTGGGGTTGGCGCGCGCGAACGAATCGGCGAAGAGAACCGAAATTCCGCATTCGTAGATGAAAAAGATACCTTTAACTTTACGCGGCTCTATCACGAGGGCGCTAGAGGCGAGCCGCGCCCGCAAGAAAAAATTTTGCAAGAATATCAAGAAGAGGGCGGCGTGCGCTTCGTAAAACGCGCTAAACGCGGAATTTACAAGATCATTACAAAGAGAAAATAATGCAAAATCCAAGCAAGCTAAGACCTTTTTTCGAAAATATCGAGTACGAGCGCGAGGGCGCGAATATGATCTTAAATTTCGGTCCGCAGCATCCAAGCGCGCACGGGCAGCTAAAGCTCGTGCTGGAGCTTGACGGCGAGCGTATCGTGCGAGCCCGCCCCGGCGTGGGCTATATGCACCGAGGCATCGAAAAGATGGCAGAAAATATGATCTACGCGGAGTTCGTCCCAGTAACAGATCGCATCGATTACATCGCATCAGGCTCGAACAACTACGGCTTTTGCGCCGCGGTCGAGAAGCTCTGCGGCATCGAAGTGCCGCGCCGCGCGCAGATCATCCGCACAATCTTGCTTGAGCTTAATCGCATCAGCTCGCACCTTCTGTTTTTGGGTACGCACGCGCTTGACATCGGCGCGATGACGGTATTTCTATACTGTTTTCGTTCGCGCGAATACATACTCGATCTCATAGAAAAATACTGCGGCGCGCGCCTTACGCACAATAATATCAAAATCGGCGGCGTGTTTTTGGATCTGCCTAACGGCTGGCTAGAAGAGATGCTGAAATTTTGCGACGAATTCCCAAACGACATTAAAGAATTTGAAGATATGCTCGATACGAATAGAATTTGGCTGATGCGAACCGAGGGGGTGGGCGTGATCTCGCACGAAGACGCTCTTAGCTGCGGCTGTAGCGGCGTGACACTCCGCGCTAGCGGGCATGCTTGGGATATCCGCAAAGAGGAGCCCTATCTCATCTACGACGAGCTTGATTTTGACGTGCCGTATGCGAGTGAGGGCGATTGCTACGCGCGCTATAAGTGTTATATGGCGGAGATGCGCGAGAGCCTTAAAATTTTGCACCAATGCGCGAAACACTATCCGCTGAGTGATCCGCAAATTTTAGCGATCGATCCCGCTTACGTAAATCCCAGCAAAGAGCAGATCATGACGCAAAACTACTCGCTGATGCAGCATTTTGTGCTGGTTACGCAGGGCTTACGCCCGCCCGTGGGCGAAATTTACGCCGCGAGCGAGAGCCCTAAGGGCGAGCTTGGATTTTATATCCGCTCGATGGGCGAAAGTCGCCCGTACCGCCTTAAGATTCGCACGCCGAGCTTTTGGCACTGCGCGGTCTATGAGGAAATTTTACCGGGGCAGTATCTTGCCGACGCCGCGGCGATCATCGGCAGCACGAATATTATCTTAGGCGAGGTGGATCGATGAAACGCTACGATTTGAGACATCTGGGCGATAAATTTTTAAACCGCATGGGCGAAATTTTAAAAAATTCCGCTCGCGGCGAGACGATGATCTTTATGTTTGAGATGGGCGATTTCAGCGCGGTTCAAAAGAGCGCCGATCTGGTGGAGGGGCTAAATTCCACGCTTTTAAGCTCGATACGCTATAACCAAGTCGATTGGATGGTCGTCGCCAAAAAGGGGAAAGGATGAAAATTTTAAATTTCGCGTCGCTGCTTAGCTTGCAAAATCCCGCGCTTGCGGAAGGTTTTAAGAGCGTTGAAATTTTAAGCGTATCGCCGCTGCAAGACCCGCATCTTCCAGGCGAGTTGATAAAATGCGAGATCGGCGCGCAAAGCTTCGTGCTGGCGCTAATCTGCGCTAGTTTTTGTGACGAGCCCTATTTCGCGGAGCTGGATCTGGAGTATCTAAGCGGTGAAAGCAGCGTGGGCGAGGAGGAGATCGAGCAGATCGCGGAGTTTCTGCAAAGCGGCTGCGACGCGCTTTTGATCGACGATGCGCTTATTAAAACTCATCCGGACGCCGAAAATATCAGAGCTTTTTTATCTATCATAGCGGCAAAATTCGGGGTTAAAATTTTAAGCTTACGTGGCGAACGAGCGGATTTGGGCACGCAAGGGTGGGCAAATTTAAGCCCCCTTAAAGAGCCTGAGAATTTCGACGGCGCCGTGGTTTTCAAACACGATGCGAACGAGCGGCTCATCGGCGGAAGGTATTTTTGCATGGTCGCAAAGATCAAGGGCGGCGATCGCGTCCGCATCAAAACGCCGCACCTAAATTTAGAAAAAGAATTTATTTTGGATGAGGAGCTAAAGGGCACGATTGCGCTTTTGGGCTCGGGCGGGCAGGGCTTTGGCGGTTATAATTTCGAACTCGCAGAAATTTCTAAGGTTTAAAATGGCAAAGATCACAATAGACGGCAAAACTTGCGAGTGCGACGAGGGCGAGTATATCTTGCAGGTCGCGCGTCGTTGCGGCGTTTTTATCCCTGCGCTTTGTTATCTAAGCGGTGGTACGCCGACGCTCGCATGCAGGCTTTGTATGGTCGAAGCGGACGGCAAACGCGTCTATAGCTGCAACGCTAAAGCCAAAGACGGTATGGTCGTTTGCAGCCGCAGCCCCGAGATCGACGCCGAGCGCGAGGCGATTACGCAGGTTTATTGCATCAACCATCCGATGGCGTGCGGGGTTTGCGATCAAAGCGGCGAGTGCGAACTTCAAAATTTAGCCCATCTGATGCGCACAAATACCCAAAGCTACGCTATCCGCGATACGGCGCGCGAAGTGCAGGATTGGGGATATTTGAGCTACGATCCTAGCCTTTGCATCGTCTGCGAGCGCTGTATCACCGCCGCAAAGGACCGCTTGGGCGTAGATGCGTTTAAGCTCGTTCCGCGCGGCGGAGACGCGCTAAGTAAGGAGCAAAAGGACGCGATGCCCAAAGACGCCTACGCTGTATGGAACAAGCTGCAAAAAAGCCTAATCGCGCGGATCAACGATGAGGATGATTGCGTAAACTACGGCGAGAGCGCGGCGGTCTGCCCGACGGGGGCTCTGGTAGAGAGCGCGTTTAAATACGTTTCAAACGCCTGGGAGCTGCGTCAAATCCCCGCTTCCAACCCGCACAGCAGCGATTGCGAGCTACTTTATTACGAGATCAAGCGCCGCGGCATAGGCGAGCCGCGTGAAAAAATTTATCGCGTTAGCAGCGACATAAATTTTAGCGTCCTGCATGCAGGAGCGCGCTTCGGCTGGGATTTCTCAAACGAGCGGGCGAGCAAAAACGAAGCGGTTTTTAGCCGTATCGTGCGCGGTATCGAGGATGGCGAGATCAAAAATATTAAATTTAATAGTTTCATCACCAACGAAGAAGCTCGGATTTTAGAGCTTTTGCGGCAAAAATTTAAGCTCGCTCTGATCAACGATGAGGCGCTTGCGTATCAAAAATTCCTGCGCGAATTTTCGAAATTTAGCGGCACGAAATTTTATAATGCGGATTCGCAGACGATTAAAAATAGCGATTTCATCGTCGTTTGCGGCACATTTTTGCGCAGCGACGCTCCAAATCTAGGCTATGCGGTAAACAGCGCCTGCAAGCTAAATAAGGCAAGCGGGATCTATTTTCATCCGTTTTGCGACGAGGGCATTAAAGGCTTTAGTAAAAATTTCATCCATCAGCCGCACGCCGCGGGCTTGGAGGCACAGATCCTGCTTTGGATCTTGCAAAAGTTCGGGCGCGATCTGCCTGAGTGGCTGGATGCAAAACTCGTGGCGGAATTTGAAATTTCGCGCGCCGCGGCGGAGGAAAATTTAGACGAGAAACCCGCAGATTCGCAAAATCTTGAGAATTCTGCGGAGGCAAATGGCTCTGGAAACGTTGCGAGTGCGAGTGGTGCCGAAAATTCCGCAAGTGCTGACGGCGGCACTGAAAATTCCGCAAAAAATTCCGCGCAGAATTCCGAGAATCCCGCGGAAAGCAAAATTTCAAATTTTGCCCGCACGCTCGGGTTGGATGAGCAGAAAGTGGATGAGCTTTTGGCTAAAAAGGAGAGTTTTTCGCTCATCATCGGCGAGGATTTCATCCGCACGCCAAATAGCGCCGCGCTCGCGCGCCTAGCGGGTTTGGTGCAGCGCTACACGCCGCTAAAAGTGCTAGTGGTGCCGCCGCGCACGAATAGCCTTGGCGTCGCGCTCATCTGTGAACTTAGCGCGCAAATGAGCGCGGGCGAGACGCTAGGCTACAACGAAGCGGGCGATATAAGCTTCGGCGTGCTGGAAGCCGATCTGGACGCGCCTAGCTTGGTGCAGCAGGAGGGGACGTTTACGAACTACGATAAGCGCGTGGTGCCTACCAATGCGGCGCTTGATTACGGCGGATACGAGCTAAACGACATCGCCTGTGCGCTTGGGGTTTGCGCGGAACACGCGATTAGCTATACGTCAAGCTTGGGCGCAGATTTTGAGCAGGTTAAATTTGACGATTTAGAAAATTTCTACGACAATGGCGGCGCAAATCACCGCGGATATGAGCTGCGAAATGAGAAGTTCTCCGCTAGCGAGGAGGAGTTTGAAATTTCGCCTTCCGCGCCGCTTAGAGCAGGCGAGGGCGAAATTTTAATCTATGAGGCAAATCCGCTGCATCAATTCAATAAATTTAGCGGCGCAAGCAGCGCTCTGGGCGAAGCGGGCGCGCTGTATCTAAGCCCCGGCATCGCCGAAGCTCTGGGCGTGAGCGCGGGCGACGTCGTTAAAATTTACCAAGCAGACGATGCGGGGCATAATGAAAAAACTAGCGGCGCGGGCAAAACGGGCGCTGCTAGCAACGAAAGCGACAAGGGCGGCGCCGGTCGTGCAAAAAAAGCGGATCGCGTTAGTGCTGCGCGTAAAGCCGATGCCTTCGGTGATGAAAATAGCGAAAGCGGCGCAGAGGGGCTCGTAAGCTTAAAGCGCGAAATCGTCGCTAGCGTAAAGATCGATCCAGGCTTTAGCGGCGCGTATCTGCCGTATTTTGACGAGAAGTTGCGCGGCGAGATATTTTTCAAAACCTCGCGCTACGCCGGCGTAAAAATCGAGAAAATTTCAAAGGAGAGGGCAGATGAGCGATAGTGTATTTTATTTCGTAGCCACCGTCTTAAAGGCGCTCGTGATTTTAGCCGTCATCGCGCTGCTCTCGGGGCTTGCGACTTACGCCGAGCGCAAGGTGCTTGCCTTTATGCAGCGCAGGATCGGGCCTTCTATGGTCGGGCCTGCTGGGCTTTTGCAGGTGGGCGCGGATATGATAAAGCTTTTTACCAAAGAGGACGCTATCCCTGCGCGAGCGAATAAGCTTCTTTTTAAAATCGCGCCGATAATCTCGGCTACGGGAGCTTTCGTGGCGCTTTCGGTAGTGCCGTTGCTACCGGAGTTTACTATCGGCGGGCGGACGATACAGCCGATTTTAAGCGATATAAATGTGGGAATTTTGTTCCTACTCGGGGCTAGCGGCACCTGCGTTTACGGACTGCTGATCGGAGGGCTTGCGAGCTACAATAAATGGGGCACGATAGGCGCGTTTCGCGCGTTTTTACAGATCACCTGCTTTGAGGTGATAAACGGGCTCAGCCTAATCCCTATCGTGATGATCACGGGCTCGCTCTCGCTTATAGACATCGTAAGCGCGCAAAGCGGCGGCATAGATAAGTGGTTTATCTGGAAAGAGCCCGTCTGCTTCGCGTTATTTCTGATCGCCGCTTTCGTAGAGTGCAACCGCACGCCGCTGTGCCTTACCGAAAACGAAACCGAGATCGTAGCGGGCGCCGGTACGGCGTATTCTGGCATGCGCTGGGGTATGTTTTTTATCGGCGAATACGCTAATATCATAACCTACTCCGTCGTTACGACGCTACTGTTTTTGGGCGGATTCAACGCGTTTTGGTTTATCCCCGGCGGCATTATGATGGTATTAAAATCAAGCCTCGTGTTTTTCTGTTTCCTATGGGCGCGCGCGGCGTGGCCGCATCTACGCCCCGATCAGCTGATGGGGCTTTGCTGGAAAGTCTGCATGCCGTTAGCTTTTGCTTGCGTGCTAATTACGGCGCTAGCGATCGTTTAAGGAGGGCGCGATGGCAAGATATGCCCAGATCGATAAACGAGCCCCTATTAACTCCGGCGGCGATAAGCTTCGTAGATTTCTAACCCGCACCTTTCGCGGCGAGCTTTTCGTGGGGCTGTGGGTGGTGCTCAAAAATATGTTTAAGCGCGGCGGCTCGCACACGCTTCGGTATCCTATGGAAAAATTTGTTATGCCGCCGAGATACCGCGGCGTGCACAAGCTAATGCGCCTTCTTGAAAGCGGCAGCGAGCGTTGCATAGGATGCGGCTTGTGCGAGAAGATCTGCGTGGCGAACTGCATCGCGATGGAGACCAGCCTCGGCGCCGACGGCCGCAAAAAGGTAGATAACTACTCGATAAATTTAGGGCGCTGCGTCTATTGCGGGCTTTGCGCGGACGTCTGCCCCGAGATCGCCATCGTGCACGGCTGCGAGTACGAGCTTGCGAGCGAACAGCGGGCATACTACGGCTTCAAAGAGGATCTTTTGATCCGAGGCGAAAATTTATGCTTAAATGGCGCGGCGCAAGAGTTTGCGGGCTACGGCAGTCTGGATGAAAAAGCGGGCGCGCGGATCAAGATGACGCCGAACGCCTATATAAAAAGCGACGCCGCAAGCGACGAGCCAAGCTTAAAGAGCGCGGATTCAAATTTTAAAAACAGCGCCGCGGGAAGCTCTAAAAAAGAGGATGCCGCTAACGATAAAATTCTATTTTCAAAGGGCGCTGGCTTAAGCGGCGAAATTTTAGCCGAGCGGCAAAATACCGAACGGGCGAGCTTAAAGGAAAGCTCCGCCGTGGACGTCGAAAAGTCTAAAGAAAATTCCGCTGTCGCTCAAAATTCTACGCTTGATTCGCAGCGAAATTCCAAAGAAAATTCTGCTTCGCAAAGCGCAGAAGACTCCGCTACGGATAGTAAAAATTTGGCGGAAAATTTTAAAGAGAATTCCGTTATGCCGCACGCTGAAAATTCTGTCGGCGATTCTACGGAAAATTTTAAAAAGAATTTCGCTGCGGACGACGATTCTTCGGAGAATTCTAAGGAAAATTCCGTTCCGCAAGGCGCGGGAAATTCTGCCGCGCAGGGGGAGGAGCAATGATACAAACGCTTGCATTTTATTTTTTCAGCGCGGTTTGCCTGGCGCTTTTCGGTATCAGCGTTTTTAGCAAAAACGTTCTTTACGCCCTTAGCGCGCTGGCCGGCGGCATGGTTTTTATGAGCGGATTTTTCTTCTTGCTGGATGCGGAGTTTTTAGGCGTGGTGCAGATCATAGTTTACACGGGTGCCGTGATCGTGCTTTACGGCTTCGCGCTGATGTTTTTGGGCGCGGATAAAAACGTAAGCGAGCCGAAAAAGGGCGCAAGGCTATTTTTCGCGCTTAGCGGCGTGATCGCATTTTTGCTCGTGATTATCGTGCTCGGCGCAGTGGTCGCAAACAACGTAGAAACGCTTAAAATTTTAAACACCGACGATACCGAGGCGCTTGGGATGATTATTTTTACGAAATATCTGGCGATTTTCGAGCTTGCCGCCGTGATGCTGCTCGTGGCGATGATCTGCGCTATCGTGCTTGCGCATAAGCAGATGGACGCGAGCCTAAGCTACGAAGAGAGCGAGGGATAAAATGGGTCTAAATCACTATCTGATCGTTGCTGCGATGATGTTTGGGCTCGGGCTTGCGGGTATGATGAAGCGAAGAAATTTGATAATGCTCTTTTTTTCGAGCGAAATTTTATTAAACGCCGCAAATTTAGCCCTCGTCGCCGTGGCGAAATTTTACGACAACATAAACGGCGAAATTTTTGCGCTTTTCATCGTAGCGATCGCCGCGAGCGAGATGGCCGTGGGGCTTGGGCTGCTCATCTTGTGGTATAAGAAAACGGGCAGCATCGAACTTGACAGCTTCGTAAATTTTAAAAATCCTTCTAAGGACGGGCCGGATGCTTGATACCGTTTTTGTATGGCTTTTAATCGCCCTTTTCGCACCGCTTGCCTCGGCGATCTTCGCAGGCATTTTCATTCGCGCCAAAGATAAGATGTTTATTGGCGTAGTCTGCTCGGCGCTGGTGATTTTAAGTACTATCGCGTCGCTTGCTTTGATGGAGCTCGTCTCTGACAACCGCCTAATCAGCGTAAATTTAGCCGATTTCATAAGCACCGGATTTTTGGACGCAAAATTTAGCTTTCTCATAGATAGCGTAAGTGCGGTGATGATGGTGGTCGTAGGCATCGTTTCCAGCGTCGTGCACGTATATTCGATCTACTATATGTGGGATGATGAAAACTTCGCTAAATTTTTCAGCTTCCTGGGGCTTTTCGTTTTTTCGATGCTGGTTTTGGTAACGAGCGATAATTTTTTAGGACTTTTCATCGGCTGGGAGGGGGTCGGACTCTGCTCGTGGCTGCTAATAGGCTTTTGGTATGATAGGAGCAATTACAGCTGGTGCGCCAACGAAGCTTTCATAATGAACCGCATCGCAGACCTTGGGATGTTGCTTGGAATTTTTCTAATATATTTAAATTTCGGCTCGTTGCGGTACGAGGTGGTATTTGCGAACGCAGCGGGCTTGGAGCCTGAAATTTTAACTCTGATCGCCGCACTTTTATTTATCGGCGCGATGGGCAAAAGCGCGCAGTTTCCGTTTCATACCTGGCTGGCTGATGCGATGGCGGGTCCGACACCCGTATCCGCGCTCATTCACGCAGCGACGATGGTTACGGCGGGCGTTTATCTGGTGATCCGCGCAAACGCGATTTTCGCGCTCGCGCCGGAAGTAAGCGGCTTTATCGTCTGCTTGGGCGCTTTCGTGGCGGTCTTTGCGGCGTCGATGGCGCTGGTTCATAACGATCTTAAAAAGATCATCGCCTACTCCACGCTTTCGCAGCTTGGCTATATGTTCGTAGCCGCGGGGCTCGGGGCGTATTGGATCGCACTATTTCATTTGGCGACGCATGCGTTTTTCAAAGCGCTTCTATTTTTGGGCGCGGGCAACGTAATGCACGCGATGAAAGACGATCTAAATATCCAAAATATGGGCGGATTATATAAGTTTATGCGACCTACGGCGATTTTAATGTGCATAGGCTCGCTTGCGCTTTGCGGATTTTATCCATTCGCGGGCTTTTTCTCAAAAGATAAAATTTTAGAAGCGGCGTGGAGCGCGGACGCGTATTTCATCTGGGCGCTGCTGTTTGCGGGCGCTGCGATGACGACGTTTTACAGCGTGCGTCTGATAATGCTCGTGTTTTTCGGCAAGCAAAAATTTACCCACCATCCGCACGAGGCGAAAGGCTTTGCCCTCATCGCGATGGGCGTGTTAGCCGTGCCTGCGGTGATCGCAGGCTTTTTCGAGCACGATTTTGCGGAGTTCGTGCTTAGCATACTGCCGGGCTTTAAAGCTTCGATCCCGCACGGCGTGGAGGTAATTTTGATCGCCCTAACGTTAGCGATGATAAGCGCGGTGGCGATCGGCACGATTTGGACATACGGCAAGGGTAAATTTAGCCCAAATTTAAAGAACTGTAAATTTTATAAAATTTTGATCGCGCAGTATTTTATCCCGCAAATTTACGAGCGCGTGATCGTGCGCGGATACGAAAGGCTTAGCGAGATCTGCGCTAAATGCGACGGCGCGATCATAGACGCCAGCGTAGATCTGATCGCTCGCATCGCGGTAAAAAGCGGCGAGGGCGCGGATCGCATAAGCAATAGCGGAGATTTGAGCGCAAATTTAAGGTGGATGGTTTTGGGATCTTTCATTTTGCTGATTTTGGCGTTTGCGCTGTGAGGTGGGCATGGAATACTTTTTAAGTTTGGTTATATTTTTTCCGGCGGTAGCTGCGGTTTTGGGCTTTTTAATCGACGAAGCGAGCATCAAGACCTACGCCGTTACGATGAGCTTCATAGAGTTCGTGCTTTCGCTCGTTTTGTGGATACTTTACGAGCCGATGGAAGGCATCGCTTTTAGCGTGCTGCACCCTTTTATAAGCGAATACGGTATCAACTATTTCATCGGCGTGGATGGAATTTCGCTATTTTTAGTGATCCTAAGCACGCTGGTTACATTTTTAGCGCTACTTAGCCTAAGCATTAAAGAGCGCGCTAAAAATTTAATCATCTGCATTCTATTTTTAGAGATGACGATGGTGGGCGTTTTCGTGGCGCTGGATGCGATTTTGTTTTACATATTTTGGGAGCTTTCGCTCATTCCTATGCTCTACATCATCGGCGCGTGGGGCAGCGGCAAGAGAATTTACGCCGCGGTAAAATTTTTCATCTACACCTTCCTCGGTTCGATGTTTCTACTCGTTGGACTCGTAGCAATGAGCTATTTCTACCACGAGGCTACGGGCGAGTATAGCTTTAATATCCTAGACTGGCAGAGCCTGTCGCTGCCGCTTAGCACACAAATTCCTCTGTTTTTGGCATTTTCGGTCGCTTTTGCGATCAAGACCCCTTGCTTTCCTTTTCATACCTGGCTGCCGTACGCGCACGGGCAGGCTCCTACGATAGGCTCGGTTCTGCTTGCCGCCGTGCTTCTTAAGATGGGTACCTACGGCTTCGTGCGATTTTCGCTGCCGCTATTTCCCGACGCGAGCGTGCATTTTAGCGGGATGATGTGCGCCGTAGCGATCGTTATGATCATCTACGCGAGCTTCATCGCCTTTGCGCAGAAGGACATCAAACAGGTAATCGCGTATAGCTCGATCGCGCATATGGGCGTCATAATGCTAGGAATTTTTTCAATGAGCCGCGAAGGAATGAGCGGTGCGGTATTTTTGATGATCAGCCACGGTATCGTAAGCGGCGGGCTTTTTATGCTCGTAGGCTTTTTATACGACCGTAGGCACACGAAGCTTTTCAGCGAGTTCGGCGGGCTTGCGCGGGTGATGCCGCTTTATGCGTTTTGCTTTTGCGTCGTACTGCTAGGCTCGATAGGTCTTCCGCTTACGATCGGCTTCGTGGGAGAATTCCTAAGCCTTGTAGGAATTTTTAAAATAAGCTTTAGTTACGCGCTCTTGGGTGGACTCGGCATCATAATGGGCGCAATCTATTCGATGAATCTTTATAAAAAGACCTTCTTCGGCGCTCTCGTGCATGAAGAGAATAAAAAGCTAAGCGATCTAAATAGAACCGAGCTTTGCTCTATCATCCCGATCTGCGTGCTGGTAGTGGTGCTTGGCGTAGCGCCGAATCTGATGCTAAAGAGTATCGAGCCTAGCGTGACGCAAAGCCTTGAGCTGATGTTTAACAAAGCCTCGCAAACCGCGACTCGCGCCTATATGGAAAAAGCAAATTTTAAGGTAAGAAGCGATGCAAAATAATCTTTTAAATTTAGCCTCGATCGCGCCTATGGCGATACTCGGAGGATTTGCCCTGCTGATGCTCGCGGTTTCGCTTTTTGCGCGCACGCTATCGTATAAATTTTACGCCGTCATCACGATACTAGCACTGGCTCTCGGCTTTGGGCTCGTTTTTGGATACAACAGCGGCATACGCGGGCTTTTCGACGTGATGCTAGTGGACGGAATTGCGACGCTATCGATGCTTATCATGCTCGCAGGTTCGATATTTTTCATCTTTCTGTCTTTGGGTGCAAGAAGCGCGCACGAGTACCACACTGCGGAATTTTTCGTGCTATTTTTATTCGTGCTTGTGGGGTATGAGTTTATGGTCGCGAGCGAAAGCTTAATGATGATCCTCGTGGGGCTTGAGACGGGCTCGCTGGCGCTTTATACGCTAATCGCGTTGCATAATCGCGCCAGATCAATCGAAGCAGCGCTAAAATACTTCATAATGGGCGCGCTGGGATCGGGCTTTTTCGCATTCGGCGCGGCGATGTTTTTTCTATCGACCGGCTCTATGGAAATTTCAAACATCGCGCAGATCGCCAAGAGTTCAAATTTACAAACCAACGTCCTGCTTTTCGCCGCCTGCTCATTTATGATCGTCTCGATAGGATTTAAGCTCTCGCTGATCCCGTTTCACACCTGGACGCCCGACGTTTACGAGGGTGCGAGCTCGGCTATGGCGGGCTTTTTGTCCGTCGTGCCCAAGATCGCGGGCTTTGTCGTGGCGATCAGGCTGTTTGAAGCGCTACAAAGCATCGGCGTGCAGTGGCTAAACATCGTGCTCTACGCCGTAGCGGTGCTTACGATGAGCTTAGCGAACCTTATGGCGCTCGTGCAGCGCGACGTCAAGCGGATGCTTGCTTTCAGCTCCGTTTCGCACGCGGGCTTCGTGCTCTGCGCGATCGTGATCGGCTCGACGCAGGCAAACGCGGCGCTTTTTACCTACTGGATCCTGTACGCTGTGGCGAACCTCGGGGCGTTTGCGTTCATCTGGTGCGTGCGGCAAAGGCGCGCGCGTTCGTTAAATTTAAAATTTAAAACCCAAAGCCCCGCTTTAAATTTAAATGCAAACGGCGAGGAGAAGGAGAATTTTATCTCAAACGCAAAGCTTTCTTTTTCGCAAGATTACGAGCCAGGCGCTACCGGCGAGTTAAATTTAGGCGCGAACGGAGAAAATTTAGCTTGCGGCGAGCGGAGCTTTAAAGCAGGCGAGCAAAATTTTAAAGCGAGTGAGCCCGGCGCGGAAGCGAGCTTTTTCGGCACTGAAACTTGCGAGCCCGGCGCCGAAATTTGCGCGCAAAGCTCCAAGTTCGCGGCTCGCTTCGAGCATCCGTTTGAGAAATTTGACGGGCTGATCCGCACCCATCCACTCTTTGCGCTATGTTCGGCGATCTTTATGCTCTCGCTTGCGGGCATTCCGCCGTTTAGCGTGTTTTGGGGTAAGATGTATCTGCTAAGCGCCGCGGTCAATTCGGGCTATTTCGCCCTCGCCGTCATCATGGCGGTAAATAGCGCGCTCGCGCTGTATTACTACCTGCGCCTTATCGTGCGTATGTTTTTGCACGAGCCGCGGGAGGACGCGGAGCTTGACGGCTCGCTGAGCGCGGTCTCGGTGCAGATAAAATTTGCCGTCGTGCTAGCTAGCGTGGCATGCGTGCTGGCGCCATTTTTAGTAAAATTCCTAACCGGCGCGGTAAATAATTTCGTCTTTTTAAGCGGGTATTGAGCTAAAATTTTAAGCGCGAGCTGAACCTATCGCGCTTTGCCAACAAGGAGAGATATGTTTTTGGGCGAGCTAAGTGCTGACGGCTACGGTTTTGCGCTGCTTGATGTGCGCGATTTGAGTGAGTTTTTAAAGGAGCGAAAATGCAGGGCAAAAAAGCTTCTAAGCTATTGGGACGCGCACAAGCAGCTATTTTATGACGCCATAAAGGGCGCTAAAGCTTTGCCTTTTTACCCGCTTACGGTACGCAGCTATGAGATCTTCGTTTGCACGGATGAGGAGTTTGTGCCGCCCGTGGGCTACGAAGTAGCTTTCAAGCGCGATAGGCTGTATTTCGCCCCGCAAAGCGGCTCCGCGATCCTGGCGAGCTTCGATGCTTTGCAGTACCGCTTCGATAAGCTAAAAAGCGGCGAGCTCGAGCTAGGCTATGAGTGTCAAAGCGGCGCTGCGGGCAAGATACGAAAATTTAATTCCACGCTTAAGCTTGGCTTGCAAAGCGGCACTTACGAGCTTTGCGTCGTTGGGCTAAAAAACAGCTCGCGGCACTCCAAGAAATACGGCTACGCCTTTATTTTCAAGTGCAATGCAAGCGCGGAAAATCAAAATTTCAGTAGGCTTGATAACGATAAATTTAGCTTTAATATTTGCGAAGGCGATTAAATTTAATTGAAATTCTGCGCCGCACGAGATCTCGGCGCGACCCGCAAAATTTTAAAGATGCGACCGGCGCGGTAAATTTAAAATCTAAATTTTACTCCCTTGCCCCGCTGCTCTCTAGCAAGCGCACAAATTTTGATAAATTTTGATTTTAAATCTCGCGGCGGAGGAGCTTTAAAATTTCACGCTCCAGCTCTTGCGGCGGCGCCGAAATTTTATCCGCGAACTGCGAGCGGTTGAAGGTGCGTTGGCGCTTTGCAAGCTGTACCGTGTGTAGGCTTACGAGCTGTTCGCACTGCGCCCGCGAGATCTGCCCGCACAAAAGCTGCCCGCACTCCTTTAGCCCTATGCAGCCTAGCGCCCTGCACTCTGCGCCGTAGCGAGCGAATAAAAACTCCGCCTCCTCTAAAAGCCCGCGCTCAAACATCGCCTTCGTGCGCGCTTCGATGCGCTGCGCAAGCCACTGCTTAGGTGCGTCGATCTCAAAAATTTTAATATCCGAAATGACGGGCGGGGCGGTGTTTTCGCGCAGAAATTTACTCGGCGCTTCCCCGCAAAATTTATAGATGCTTAGCCATTTTTTTAACCGAAAACTGTCCGCCGCGCTAAATTTTGCGGCAAATTCCGGATCGATCCGCTGCGCTAGAGCGTAAATTTCATCGTTTGAAATTTCGCTTTTAAAATCGGGAATCTTCGGCGCCAGCCCGCTTAGCATCGCTTTAAGATAAAACCCGCTGCCGCCCGTGATTATCAAAGGCGCGCCGCTACGCCCTGCAAAAGCCCGCGCGGCGGCGTATTCTTTAATAAACTCGCCGACGCTGAAGTATTCGTTTGGATAGATTAAATTTACGCCGAAGTGCTTGATCTCGCGTAGCTGCTTCTCGCTTGGCTTAGCGCTTGCGATGTCGATCTGGCGGTAAATGCAGAGCGAATCAAGGCTCAAAATCACGGCGCCGATCTCGCGCGCGATACTTAGCGCAAGATCGCTTTTGCCGCTTGCTGTGGTGCCGATGATCGCGATCTGTGGGCTTGCGTGCGAGTTTTGATTTTGGCTCAAGGCGTTTCCTTTCGTAAATTTTTCGTTCAAATTATATCAAATTTAGAGCTATTCTTACTTTTTTTTGATACAATGGTGCCCAAAATAAGGGGCGAAATGGCTAAATTTAAAGAAATTTTATCCGACATCAACGAATTAATAGTTTTTAAACACTCGGTTTTTGCGCTGCCGTTTATCTTTACGGCGATGATTACCGCGAGCAAGCTGCAAAACGGCTCGGTATGGTTCGGCTGGAAGTTGCTTTTTTTGGGAATTTTATGTGCGGTAAGCGCGAGAAGCTTCGCGATGGCGTTAAATCGTTACTTGGACGAGGACATCGACCGCGCCAATCCGCGCTGTGCTTCGCGCCCTAGCGTGGACGGGCGGATCGGACGCGGGAATTTGCTGCTTTTCATAATCGCGAACGCGGTAGTTTTCATAGCGGTTTCGGCGTTTATAAATCCTTTGGCACTTAAGCTTTCGGTACCGATTTTAGCGGCATTGGGCGGGTATTCGTATTTTAAGCGCTTTAGCGAGACTGCGCATTTGATGCTCGGCTTTTGCTTGGGACTTGCGCCGATTGCCGGAGCGATCGCCGTTAGCGGCGGAATTCCGCTATGGTCGGTGCTGCTATGCCTCGGGGTAGTATTTTGGGTAGGCGGCTTTGACGTGCTGTATTCGCTTCAAGATATGGAATTTGACCGCACGGCGGGGCTTTACAGCATACCTGCGCTTTACGGCAAGGAAGCATCGATGTTTATCTCTAAAATTTTTCACGCCGTGGCGGTGCTTTTTTGGCTGCTGTTTTGCGCGGCGGCAAATTTAGGCTTTTTTGCCTATCTTGGCGTGGCTGCGTGCGCGACGATCCTGTACTTTGAGCATAGGATCGTACGTAGTGATTTTAGCAAGATCGATCGCGCGTTTTTTACGCTTAACGGCTACTTGGGCATTGCGTTTTTCGCTTTTATTTTTGTAAATTTATTTTAAGGAACCCCTATGGATCTTAACACTCTCATCATTTTAGGACTTTGCGTCGTTATATTTTTGATGTTTTTCGTCATATATTTTAAGGATAAGCAAGCGGATAAAAAATTCGAGCGCTTCGATCAGGTATTGACTGATGCTATGCAGGAAAACTATCTGCTTAAAAAGAAGGTCGAGGAGCTAAAAGAGATGATCGATTCGGGCGGCAAAGTCGCTCCTAATATCGATATAAACGCGATTGCCGACGTAATCGACGAGACGATAGAGCAGAGACTAGACGTAGTGCCTACGATGATCGACGAGCGGGTAGAAAAGCAGATCAGACCGCTTCTGGATCAGCTTAAAGAGCTCATCGGCTCGGTAAGAAAATAGCCGGAGCAATATAAAAATAAAATTTTGCAAAATCGCTTTGTTTTTTATATAATCGCCGCAAATTGATATTAAGGCAAAATATGCTAATTGATAAATTTGGACGAACGATCGATTATTTGCGCATTTCGGTTACGCAGAGGTGTAATTTCAGATGCAGATATTGCATGCCGAGCACGCCGTTTAACTGGGTGCCGCGAGAGAATATTTTAAGCTTTGAGGAGATGTTTTTATTCGTCAAGGTTGCGATCGACGGCGGCGTGAAAAAGATCCGCATAACAGGCGGCGAACCGCTGGTACGAAAAGGGATCGAAGATTTTATAAAGATGATCGCGGATTACGCCCCAGGTATCGATCTTGCGCTTACTACCAACGGATATTATCTTAAAAACTACGCGCGCGCCTTGAAAAACGCGGGGCTAAAACGCATCAATATGTCGCTTGACTCGCTGCGTCCGGAGCGGGCTAAATTTATAGCTCAGCGAGGCGTACTTTATAACGTCTTAGAAGGCCTTGATGCCGCGCTTGAAGCGGGACTAAAAGTCAAGCTAAACACTGTCGCGCTAAAAGGCATCAACGACGACGAGCTTATTTATTTGCTGGAATTTGCCCGCGAAAAGGATTGTCAGATCCGCTTCATAGAATTTATGGAAAATACCCATGCCGGCGATCTTACAGGCTTAAAATCAAACGAAATTTTAGATATTTTAAGGCGTAAATTTATCTTTACCGCTCTGCCTAAATCGCAAAGCTCGCCCGCGTCGCTTTACGCGCTCGGGGACGGCTACACCTTCGGCATCATCGATCCGCACAAGCACGATTTTTGCGAGAGCTGCAACCGCATCAGACTAAGCGCCGAGGGGCTTTTGATCCCGTGTCTTTACTTCGAGGACGCGCTAAGTATCAAAAAGGCGGTCAAAGAGGGCGACATTGCCGCAGCCGCCGAAATTTTGGCTAAAATTTTAGCGAATAAGCCCGAAAAAAATCGCTGGCAAGCGGACGCTTCGAATGAAATTTCAAGCCGCGCATTTTACGAGACGGGCGGATGAGGCTTGTTGAGAGCTTTTTAAATATTCAGGGCGAGGGCAAATACGCAGGCAGGCTCGCGTTTTTCTTTCGCTTTGCAGGCTGTAATCTGCGCTGCGAGGGCTTTGGCGGCGAGCGCATTTCGCCAAAGACCGGCGAGATCTTGCGCGGTTGCGATACGATCCGTGCGGTTTTTACAAATCACTTCGAGCACGAAGAAATTTTAAATCTAGCGCAGCTTTTGAATAAAATTCCAAATTTATCAGGTTCGTCCTGTTTCGCACCTGCTTGCTCTGCGCCGGGTTTTTGCGCCGCCGAGTCTTTTTTTGAAAGCGATACGTTAAATTCCGTCACCGCGCAAACGCCTTCTCGCCCAAACGGTAGCGCAGAAAAATCTTTAAATTTAACGAGCGAAAATTCTTTAAATTTCGCGGCGCAGAATTCTTCAAATTTAAATCCGCAAAGCTCCGTCTCGCCGCAGAGTGCTAAGCTTTATCAAAAGCCGATCGTCGTTATCACCGGCGGCGAGCCGCTGCTGCATCACAAAGAGGCGCTATTTTACGAGTTCGTCTGCGAGCTGCTAGCGCGCGGATACGAAGTGCATTTTGAGACCAACGGCACGATTTTAGTGGATTTTGAAAAATTCCCCGCTTACAAAAGCTGCGTTTTTGCGATTTCGCCTAAGCTCTCAAACTCCGCCGAGCCGCGCGAACGCAGGCTGAGCTTCGCCGCGCTACGAAGCTTAAAACAAAACGCAAAGGATAGCTTTTATAAGTTCGTCATCTCGCCCGAGTTTGACGCACAGCCTGAGATCAGCGAAATTTTAGCGGCGTGCGGCGGCGAGGTTTATTGCATGCCGTGCGGCGCAGATCGTCGCGAGCTGGAAAGCGCCGCGCAATTTTGCGTGGATTTTTGCCTAAAAAACGGCTATAATTACTCCGATCGCCTGCACATTAGAATTTGGGGCGAGAAGGACGGAGTATGATAATCAGGAAATTATACGAATTCGAAAACGCTCACATCGTGCGCCTGTGCGGCTCGAAGCGGTGCCGCACGAGCATCCACGGCCACTCCTACAGATGCGAAATTTTGCTTAGCTCAAATTTTTTGGATGAAGCGGGGATGGTTTATGACTTTGGCTACATGAAGCTCGGTATTCGCGAGCTTATCGATAGTTTCGACCACGCCGTGACGATATACGCGCGTGATGATACGAGCTATATCGCGGATCTTAAAAAACACAGCGCGCGCTGGGTGCAGATACCGCTAAATCCGAGTGCAGAGCAGTTTTGTAGAATTTTTTTCGTTCTAATTGACCGACTTTTGAGCCTAACTCAGATGCAAAACGGCGAGCGCGAAGTAAAGCTTCACAGCGTCATCGTGCACGAAACCGCGACTGGCTACGCGCAGTGCTTCCGCGACGACGCCTACAACGCGCAGATGGGCGAGATCGCGCTGGATGAGATAGAATTCTCGCCCGCCGTGCGCGAGGAGTGGAGGCAGCCGGAACTTTGGCGAAAGCTTCTGCGCGGCGAAAAAATCATCTATCCAAAGGATTGCTGATGAGAAATTTCTTTAAATTTGACGCGGGATTTGTGCGCGTTTTTGCCGCGTGTGCGATCTTTGTCTGCGTGCTTGCTTTGGGCGGCTGCGACGATGAGAAAAAGAACACTTTGGAAAAGCCGCCGGTAGATAGTGAGGTGCCGAAGGACGTGCCTATCGCGCCTAGCGAGCCTAAAGTCGATATAAACGCCGATATGCTGCCGCTTCCGGTTACTGAATAGGATGGAGCGTTGAAAAATCGGCGGCTAAATTTGAAAATTTTTAAAATTTGCGTTATTTGTATGCGGCGCGTAGGCGCGATTTCGGCGTCTTTTTTGCCCGTGCGATCTGCGCAGAGAAATTTTAAATTTTATAAAGCTTTATCTGCAAAATTTCATTCTTGGTGCGAGAAATACGGCACGGAACTGCAATTAAAATATGCGCTAAATTTTAACGCAATAAATATCCGCAGCCGCTTTGAAGAGTTTTTAAAATTTCAAAAGCGCGGAGCCGATCTTTTTTATCTCGCGCCGAAAAAATTTGCGTTAAAATTTGATCGTTTCGGCTCTAGCGGCGCAAAATTTTGTCCTCCAAATTTAACCCCTCGGCGGAAATAATGGATTATATGTATCAAAGCGCGCTTGGCTTTCATAAGTTTTTTGTGCTAGCTACGGCGATTTTAACGATAATTTATCTGATTTTTACCCAGCTTAAGATCGACGCCGCGACGGAATTTCGTCCTTGCGGCAAGGCTTTAAATTCCGCCGCCTCCGCGCCGCAAGCTGGGAATTTAAAGCAAAAAAGCAGATCTGGGCTTAGATTTCTTAGGCGAATCAGGCTGTTTTTGCCGATCTATTATTCGTGTATCGCGGCGCTGATTATCAGCGGGAGCGTGATGCTGCCGGTGCTGCGCTTCGATCTGAGCTTTAGAATTTACTTTATGGCAGCCGCAGCGCTAGCGATGATCGCGTTTAGTGCGACGTCGTACAAGCGGCTAAAAATCGCGTATCTGAGCCAAAATTTTGCGCCGTATCAGCGCAAAATGCGGCTGATTTTGGGGCTAAACTTAGCGATAATTTTGATAGCGAGTGTTATTTGATGGTATATTTTTACGATAAGCTTGCAGGCGAACAGAGCCTAGTTTTGCAGAATGATCAGTTTTTGCACCTAAAGGCTAGGCGAGCAAGGGCGGGCGAGCGCATAGACGTACGAAATCTAAAGGACGGGGCGAGCTATCTATATGAGATCGCCGAAATTTCGCGCAAAGGCGCGGCTCTGAATTTAGTTTTTAAAAGCTCCGTTTTTACGCCGAGCCACGATTTTTGCGTCGCTTGGGCGGTCGTCGAGAGCACCGTGATCGAAAAGAGCCTGCCTGCGCTAAATGAGATGGGCGTCGGGCGGCTTGTTTTGGTCTATGCCGATCTGTCGCAGAAAAACGTGCGGCTCGATCTGCAGAGGATGGAGCGGATTTTGATCAACTCATCTCAGCAATGCGGGCGAAATTCCATCATGCAGATCGAGGTTTTGGGCGGCTCGGACGAGCTCGCGCAAAGGTATGAAAACGTAAGCCTGATCGATTTTGGCGGCAAGAATATCGACATTTTCGGCGGCGAGGAGGTCGCTTTCATCGGCCCAGAGGGCGGATTTTCGCCGCGCGAAAGGGAGAAATTTAAAAACGCCTATGCGCTTAATAGCCCTTATATTTTGCGCTCAAACACCGCGCTGATCGCAACTTGCGCGAAGCTGATGTTTTAAACGCTCGGCAAATTTTAAAATTTAAAGCCGCGTGCTTTAAATTTTGGAATTTAAAATTTGCTCTGCGCGATCCGCTATGTTTATCTGCGGCTTGATGCACTGCGCGTATTTACCGCGGCGCATCTTCGCGCGCTGTATTTGTACGCTGTAATAGGCTATGATGAAATAAATTTTACCCGCAAAGCGGGCTAAATTTTAAAATTTCGTGTCCAAAAAGCATGCTTGAGAAAAAAATTGCCGCTTCGCCGAGAGATTTTTAAAACCCTTTAAATTTGCTTTTTAGATAAAAAAGTTGTATAATCGCTGCCTTTTAAAATCATCAAAAAGGATTAAAAATGAAAAAAGATATTCACCCAAACTTTGTCGAAACGACCGTTACCTGCGCTTGCGGAAACACTTTTAAAACGCGCTCGAACAAGCCCGAGATTCGCGTCGATATCTGCTCCAATTGCCATCCGTTTTTCACGGGCAGCGAGAAGATCGTAGATAGCGCGGGCCGCGTCGAGAAATTTAAGCAAAAATACGGAATGAAATAGTTGCTATATCTCATTCCTACGCCGATAGGAAATCTAAGCGATATCTCGAGCCGCGCGCTTGAGGTATTGCAAAGCTGCGAAATCCTAATCTGTGAGGATACGAGGGTTTCAAAAAAACTACTAAACTTATTATCCGATAAATTTCAAATTTCATTTAAAATTTCACAGTTTTACTCGCTGCACACGCACAACGAAGCGGAGTTTTTCGCGAGTTTTGATGCGGCGCTTCTGCGCGAAAAAGCTTGCGCATATGTAAGCGACGCGGGCATGCCCTGCATCAGCGATCCGGGAATTGCGCTCGTTAAATTTGCGCAACGAAGCGGCGTGCCTTATGAGGTGCTTAGCGGCGCAAACGCCCTGCTGCTCGTAGCCGCCGCAAGCGGGCTGGTGGAGAAAGAATTTAGCTTTTTAGGCTTTTTGAATAATGACGGCGCGCAGCGAAAAGCTCAGATCCTAAATTTAATGCAAAGCCCATATCCATGCGTGCTATATGAATCTCCTAAGCGCGTGGTAAAGCTAATAGAGCAGATCGCGGGGATCGACGCACAGCGCAAAATTTTTGCGATTAAAGAAGCTACAAAAAAATTTGAAACAAAATTTTTCGGTAGCGCCGCAGAGGTTCTATCCAGCCTAAACGGCGCAAATTTAAACGGCGAATGGTGCGTCGTGATTGACGGCGCGGGCGAGAAAAGCTTTGAAAAAATCACGCAGGAAGATATTTTGTCGCTTGAAATCGCGCCGAAAATAAAAGCGAAACTGCTCTCAAAAATAAACGGCGAACCCGCCAAAGAAATATATAAAAATTTGATACGCTAAGTCATATTTTAACCGTTTTTCGCTAAAATCCCAAAATGATTATTTACGGCAAGCAGCTGTTTTTGCACCTTTTAAACCGGCATCCGCAGAAATTTATCCGCATCATCCTTGCTAAGGAGTGCGAGAAAGAAATTTTTAAAAAGATCGCCGCGACCGGCGTAAAAATCGAGCGCGCCGATGCGAAAAAAGCTCAAGCCCTCGCTCGCGGCGGCAACCATCAAGGCTTTTTAGCCGAGGTGGAGGAGTTTAGCTTCGGCGATCTGGCCAGCGTCAAAGACGATAAATTCGTGCCGATCCTTTATGGGCTTACCGATGTCGGAAACATCGGCGCGATAATGCGCAGCGCCTATGCTTTGGGTGCAAATAGCGTGATCGTCGTCGCAAATAATCTAAATATGGTGGGCGTAGTGCGCGCAAGCTCGGGCGCGGCGTATGAGCTAAACGTCGTTAAGGCCGCAGACGGGCTTAGTGTGCTAAATGAGCTTAAACAGAGCGGCTTTGAAATTTACGCCGCGAGTGCAGGCGGGACGAGCTTTAAGGAGTTAGAGCTCGGCGCGAAAAACGCACTCGTAATGGGGAACGAAGAAGAGGGGATACCTGCTAGAGCGCTTAAAAAATGCGACTGCGCGGTATCAATAAAGATGCGCGAAGGCTGGGATTCGCTTAACGTAAGCGCGGCATTTGCGATACTATGCGATGGAATTTTAAATGGAAGAAATAGAAGAGAAGTTAAATAATACGGACGAGCAGGCGGAACAAACCGAGAAGCCGGAGCAAACACAGCAGCCAAAAAATAGCGATCTGGATAAATTAAAATCTATGGATCTCATCGAGATAGCCCGCACGACGCGCATCGACGCGCAAAATTTAGAATACATCATCAACAAAGACTTCGAGAAGCTGGCAAATTTTAACGTGAAGGGCTACATTAAAATTTTAGAGCGTGAGTTCGGGCTGGATCTATCGGACTGGCTTAGCGAGTTTGAGAGCGCCAAAGCGAGCTTTGCGCCCGTTAAAAAGGCTAAAGTCGAGCAGGTCTATGGTCAAAGGGTCAGCCCTAATAA
Organism: uncultured Campylobacter sp.; assembly: GCA_937990735.1. GTDB lineage: Bacteria > Campylobacterota > Campylobacteria > Campylobacterales > Campylobacteraceae > Campylobacter_B. The sequence continues at coordinate 30,851 of CALKQT010000084.1, forward strand.
AAGCGGCAGCGGTTGGCTTTTATGGCTGCTTGCAATGGTATTAATCATAGGCGCAATCTTTTATTTCGGACTTTATAAAAGCTTCGGCGAATTTTTGGGCTCGCTTTTATGGGAACAAAACAAAACCACCTACTCGGACGCTCCGATCGTAAATAACACTCAAAAAAAGCTTGAAAACATCGGTATCGACGTCATTTCGCGCAACGCTACAGATGAAAAATTCGCACTAAAGTCAGATGCCAATGCAGCCGCTGCTGTGGATGAAAATTTAAGCTCGCTAAACGCGCTGGACCGCTCTATCAGGATCGAGCGCGCGAGTGCCAAAACGGAGGAAAATTCCACCGACGAAAACGTCACGCAAAGCGTACCTGCACCCAGCAAAGATATCGTGCTTAATCCGCGCGGCAAAATGTGGATCGGTATCATCGATCTAAAAAGTGGCAAGAAGCGCGAGATGGTCATCAATGCCCCTTACGTAGTCGCTTCGCAAGGAGATGAGGAGCTGCTAATCTCTACCGGTCATGGGATGTTTGAGCTCGGCAAAGCCGATGGCAACGTAACTTTTAGCGAAAGAAACACTCAAAAATTCCACGTCAAAGATGGCAATATCACTAAAATTTCAGCTGATGAGTTTCTGCGCTTAAACAAGGGCAAGAAGTGGTAAAATCCTCGTTCTCGTGTGCGGCTCTTCGCTCGTAGGGCTTTTGCCGCCGCTGAGAGTAAAATTTCGGCTTGCTACGGCGCTCGGTTTAAATTTAACCTCGCGGCTGTAAATTTAAAAAGGTTGAATCGCGCCGCTTTGGATAAAATTTTTAAACGGCGTAGGTAAAATTTTAAACGGCACGGGCGCGTGTAGTAGAGTGCTAAATTTAAGAGGCGTCGTCCATGGCGCCCCGCAAAACGAAGGTCTCGATCGTTTCGAGCGGACGTAAATTTAAATGTCGCCGCAAAGGGTCGCGACGCGATAAATTTAAACGATCGACGCCTCCGCAGTTTTAAAATTTTAGCGAGGCAAAGGTTTTAAACCGCCCAAGTGTTACAAAAGCGCCGCCGCATCGCCGCTAAGGCTTGAAATTTTAGTCTTCGTGCGGCGCGAGCAGATCGCTGCGTTTAAGGCGCGAAATTTTAAATATGGCTTGAAAATTACTTTAAAATAAGAGGTTTGAGATGTTTGACGAAATCCGTTTTTCAAAAATCGAGCGTTTGCCAAATTACGTTTTTGCCGAGGTTAACGCCATAAAAATGGCTGCACGCAGAGCCGGCGAGGATATAATCGATTTTTCGATGGGCAATCCCGACGGCAGGACGCCGCAGCATATAATCGACAAGCTTTGCGAAAGCGCGCAAAAGGACAAGACGCACGGCTACTCCGTAAGCCAGGGCATCTACAAGCTGCGACTTGCCTGCGCGAATTGGTATAAGCGTAAATACGGCGTGATCTTGGACCCGGAAAGCGAGATCGTCGCGGTGATGGGCTCCAAAGAGGGCTTCGTGCACCTAACTAGCGCGATCGTAAATCCGGGCGATGTCGCGGTGGTGCCCGATCCTGCCTATCCGATCCACACTCAAGCCTTCATCATCGCGGGCGGCAACGTCGTTAAAATCCCGCTTGCCTATGATGAGAATTTAAATTTTAATGAGAACAAATTTTTCATCGATCTGCAAAAAACCTTCGACGAGAGTATTCCGCGCCCAAAATACGTCGTCGTAAATTTCCCGCATAACCCTACCACTGTCGTCGTGCAAAAGAGCTTCTACGAGCGGCTCGTGGCGATGGCGCGGCAGGAGCGGTTTTATATCATAAGCGACATCGCTTACGCAGAGATCGCTTTTGAGGGTTACAAAACGCCGTCGATCTTTGAGGTTCAGGGCGCAAAGGACGTCGCGGTTGAGGCGTACACTCTCTCTAAAACCTACAATATGGCGGGCTGGCGCGTGGGTTTTGTAAGCGGCAACAAAAAGCTCGTAGCAGCGCTTAAAAAGATCAAATCGTGGTTTGATTACGGCATGTTTACGCCGATCCAAGTAGCCGCCACGATCGCGCTGGACGGGCCGCAAGAGTGCGTAGAGCAGATCCGCGCGACCTATGAGAAGCGTAGGAATTTTTTGATCGACGCTTTTGCGGACGCGGGCTGGCAGATCGCTAAACCTAGTGCGTCGATGTTTGCGTGGGCGAAATTGCCGCCAGCGGCGGCTCATCTAAGGAGTATGGAGTTTTCCAAGCAGCTTCTTACCAAGGCGTGCGTCGCCGTAAGCCCGGGCGTTGGCTTTGGCGCGGCGGGAGACGATTATGTGCGGATCGCTTTTATCGAAAACGAAAATAGAACCCGCCAGGCCGCTAGAAATATAAAAAAATATTTGAAAGAGATCTGATGAAAGTAGCGATTTTAGGCGTCGGCACCGTAGGTAGCGAAGTTGCAAACATTTTGATAAAAAACAAAGATATCATCCTTGCCCGCGCGGGCGTTAGTATAGAGCCCGTAATCGGACTCGTGCGCGATACGAGCAAAAAAAGGGACGTGCAAATTCCACTTAGCAGCGACGCAAAAAGCATTATTGAGCGCGACGATATTGACGTTTTTGTAGAGCTTATGGGCGGGGTAGAAAAGCCCTATGAGATCGTAAGCGAAATTTTAAAGCGTAAAAAGGCGGTCGTTACCGCAAATAAGGCACTTTTGGCTTATCATCGCTACAAGCTTCAGGCTTTGGCGGGCGATACGCCTTTTGGCTTTGAGGCGAGCGTAGCGGGCGGAATTCCGATCATCAAAACCCTGCGCGAAGGACTAAGCGCCAACCGTATCGAAAAGATCATCGGCATCGTAAACGGCACAAGCAACTTTATCCTTACGAATATGATGCAAAAAAATGAGAAATTTGAGGACGCGCTAAAGCGAGCTCAAGAGCTCGGTTACGCCGAAGCCGATCCTAGCTTCGACATCGGCGGATTTGACGCGGCGCATAAGCTTTTGATCCTAGCTAGCATCGCATACGGCGTGCACGGAGACCCGGAAGATATCCTAATCGAGGGGATCGAGGAGATCACGCAGGAGGATATATATTTTGCGCGCGAATTTGATTTCATAATTAAGCTGCTTGCGGTGGCTAAGCGCGCGTGCGACAACAAAGTCGAGCTGCGCGTCCATCCTGCGCTCATTTCAAAGGATCAGATGCTCTCAAAAGTCGATGGGGTAATGAACGGCGTGAGCATCTACGGAGACTGCGTCGGCGAGAGTATGTATTACG
>CALKQT010000085.1 GCA_937990735.1 uncultured Campylobacter sp.
AACCGCGGAGGAAACCTGCTTCATTGACCTGAAGTTTTTCGGTCGCACGGCGGAGGTTGTGAACCAATACCTCCGCAAAGGCTCAAAGCTTGCCGTAGAGGGGCGGCTCAAGCTGGAGCAGTGGCAGGATCAAAGCGGACAAAACCGCAGTAAGCACGTAGTAGAGGTAGAGAGCCTAGAGATGCTAGGCAGTCCTCAAAACTCGGGCGGCTATCAGAATTCAGGATACGGCGCGCAGAATTCCAACGGCGGCGGCACGCAAAACTACGCTCAAAGCAGCGGAGCGCAAAGCAGGGCGGGAAAGCCCGCCACCGATAAATACGATGACGGTAGCGACACGATCCCATTTTAAGGAGGAGACGATGGGTGAGCTAGAATGGCTAAACGAATACGGCGACTTCGATGAATGGCGCGCTGCAGCAGAGGCGCAATGGTGGGATGATTACGGAGCGGATGCGGCGTATGACAGAGAGATAGACGATGCGGAATATTTCGCGCAAAGAGATCCCTATGTGGATGAACGCTAGAGAATTCGCAAGGCGCGAAGGTAAAAAACTCTACGTGATAGACGCACAGGCTAGTAAAGACCGAAAGATCGGGCGCACGGATCGCTTCCGTAAAGTGGGCGGAGTATTGCAGATAGAGACGGAGCATTACTATCTAGCCTTTAAAGATCCGATCACGCCCGCGCTGAAAGAGCGGATAGAGCGGCTTTATTATGAGGCGATCGAATTAGTCGCAAGCGATTATGAGCTTGCGTGGATAGCGCACAAGGGCACGGGCTCGCCGCACCTAAATGTGCTTCAGCGATTTCTGCGCTTTAAGTGGCATCGCGGCGGGAAGATAGTAGAGAAGATGTGCGAGAACCTAGAGGCGCTTTTGGCAATGAGCGAGGAAGTGCGCGCGGAGTTTCTGGCTCGTGAGCGGGAGGCTATGAGAGAAGCGAATAGAGCAAAGGGAAAAAAAGAAAGGATACAAAATGACAACACGAGAAAAGATAGAGGTTATGCAAGCTCACGATAGGGGCGAGGAGATAGAGAAATGCCTCGTAGATTGCGAAGATATATGGGTGCCCGCAACATCGCCGTCTTGGAATTGGGCGCAAACAAGCTACCGCATCAAACCTAAAGAGACTAAATTTAAAGTCGGCGACGTACTCGTCCGTCTAGCAGATGAGGGTTTGCCGCT
>CALKQT010000086.1 GCA_937990735.1 uncultured Campylobacter sp.
GGCAGTGCTGATATGTTGACGCTAGATGCGCGCGTTGCGCAGCAAAATCTAAAGCCGCGCGCGCCCGACGTGTGGATCCGCTCGCGCCGCGCACTTTCGGATTTTGATGCGAGCATTCCGCTTTTCGGCGCCGTAGGGCGCAAGGTGGAGGTCTCGCGTTCGCTGCCCGCGGGCGCGAAAATCACGATGATAGAGGCGGGGGCGAGTTCGTTTGACGAGTTCGCGCAGTTTGCGAGCCACGCGCTTATTTTTTACAGCGCGCAGATGAGGGACGGGGGAAATTTTAGAGCAAATGCCGCGCTACGGCCGCTTTTCATCTCTAGCGCAGGCGATCCGCACCTAGAAGCTAATGAATTCTACGGCTGGTTTAAAATTTTAAAATGAAAGGTTATATTACTGCCGATATAAAAATCAGCGCAACTACTATTATTATGACGAACACTAGCACTTTATCTATATTATATTTCCTTTTAGGGCTGCAATTTTGCAAGAAAGCCCCAAGCTTGTATTCACTGATATGAAATAGCCAAGCGGTCCAAATCGATCCGAGGGATAAGCACATCGCCGCAAATGCCGTATCAGATTTCTGCCATACGATCATGCCGAAAATCAAAAACAAAGACAGAAAAGAAACGATAATCACGCCTATCGTCGCAAAGGCGATGAAAAATATAAAATTTAGCTTGCAATCGATGCCTAAAATGCGAAAATTAATAATTTTATTTGCGATATAAAATGCGGAGATTATCGTTAAGATAGCTTTTGCGAGCTCGGTCTTAAAAGGAGCGTAGGGCAATAGCGGTACGCCAAAAACTGCATTCGATATGATACCTACGTGCGATAAAGTAAAACCGAGCGAGAACGAGAATATGCCCGTCAGTAAGATGCCTAAAAGCAATTTGTAGAAATATATTTTCATACGCAATCCTTAAAATTCTGCGAAATTATACGCAATAGCGGCTTAAAATTTTGATCGAAAATTTAGCGTAAGCTTTGAAATTTTTCACGTATGCCGCAGGCAACAACGCAGAGCGAGTATAAAAAATAGATATATGCCATAAGCGGGATAAAAGCGACAAATCCCGAAGCATAAACTAGCGCTACTAATACATATGTCGCATTTGCCAGCGCAGGTATGCCATAAGTCCAAAGCTCGGGCTTTTCAAAAGGGGTGTAGATATTATTCAAATACAAAGCTAAATTTAAGACAAGCAGTAGAAAAAATATATAGTTCTTTTTCATAAAAGGAAAAGCGGCGCAAACCAAGACTACTATCAAATTTAATGCGATAAGAAAACCTATGTAATTAATATCTATAAAGGCGCAAAGTAAGCCTAAAATCGCGATTAATATATCTCTTTTCATATCTAATTGCCGTCCTTTTTAATTCTTGCAATTATAATGCATAGGTTTAAATTTTGATAAAAATATTCCGTGCTTAAAATTCCGTCGCGCCGTGCGGGCGATCTACGCCTATTAAATTTAGCGCAGACGGACGAAATTTAAAAGGCGCGCTTAGCTTTATCTAGATGCAAAAAAGATAAGACCTAACCAAGTTGCAGATATAATAAGCAGCAAGATAGGGAATAGCTTTTTATCGATCTCCCCGCTTCTTTTTCGGCTGATGATTTGCAAAAATTTACCGAGCTCGTAATCGCTTTTGCGAAATAAATATACCGTTGAGCAGATGCCCATGAATAATGCCGCGGCGGATAAAATCGCTACTAATTTTTTATCCAAATCCATACCATATATCATAAAACCAAATGTCGCGATAAGAATAATGGCGGTAAGGGCTAAAATTCCTATCGTCGCAAAGGCGATGAAAAATATAACATTGAGCTTGCGATCGATGCCTTTGACATAAAAATCGCTCAAACTGCTACTAATGTAGAATGAAAATAGCTCAAGAATTACCGTCGTAAAAGGCAGACGAATATCGCCCGGGAATAAAAAATATCCCTTCAAAAGGTCTATTATATTAACACTTAAAAGTTTTGAGAGGTGTAATGAAGCAACGTAAAATGAAATCAAAAAAACTGCCAAAAAGACATTGCCTAAAAGAAACTTGTAAATTAGGTATTTTATGTTTTTGCGCACCTTGGCTCCCTGAAATTTCGCGAGATTATACGTCAAATTTGCTTTTAATCGGCTCAAATCGGCATAGAAATAATGAGTGAAATTTAGATAAAATTTTGATGCGTAGTTTAAATTTGTGGCTCAATTTACAGCTCAATTCGCGGCACGGAATTTTAAAATTTAGCGGCACGGTATGCTTGGTTAAATTTAAAATTCCACAAACGCGCATAGGCGCCGTTTTGAATGGTACGGCAACCCACTGCGTAAAATTCTACTATTTTACGCGTACAGCGCCTGATTTTGAAATGGCGTCCGCGGGGCGAAATTTTAAAATTCCACCACGCGTAGGGATTTAAAATTTCATAACAGACACAGAATTTTAAAATCTCAAAATTCTAAAATTCCGAAATCTCGCGGCGCGAGCAAATTTAAAATTTAAAACTCAAGCCAAATTTTAAATTTCAAACCGAGCGGAATTCCAAATCCAAAATTTAATGACTATGCCCCAAATGTCCGCCCGCGCCATTTGATCTTACTTCGCAGATGAGTTCGCCGTCGCAATCGTTATCGCTGCTCTCAAGTTGCAAGGTCGTGTGCATGATGCCCAGATGCTCCATTTCGTGCGATATTTCGGCCATGATCCGCTCCGCTTCGCGTACGCTCAGCTCGCCGCTGACCACGATGTGAGCCGTGAGCGCGTTTGCGCCGCTTGTTATGCTCCAGACGTGCAGGTCGTGCACCGAAAGCACGCCGTCTACGCCCCTGATCTGCGCGACGAGCCCGTCCAGGCACACGCCCTTTGGCGAGCCCTCCATCAGGATGTTTAGGCTGTCTTTTAGCACGCCCCAGCCGCTTTTTACGATGAGCGCGGCCACGAGCACGCTAGCCGCCGCGTCCGCCCAGCCCCAGCCAAAGCACATCATCAGCAGTGCCGCCGTGATCGCGCCCACCGAGCCCAGGGCGTCGCCCAGCACGTGTAGGTAGGCGCCGCGCATATTGACGTTTTCTCTCACGTCGCCGCCGCGTAGCATGTAAAGCGCCACGACGATGTTTACGGCAAGACCCAGCGTGCTGATGGCAAGCATGCCCGCGGTGGCTACTTCGGGCGGGTTTTTCAGGCGCCGCGCCGCCTCGATGACGATAAAAACGGCGATCGCGACGAGGGCGAGGGCGTTTATCGTCGCGGCTAAAATTTCAATCCGCCTGTAGCCGAAGGTCTTTTGCAGATTGCCTTTACGTTCGCCGAATTTAAACGCAAACAGCGAAAGTCCGAGCGCTGCGGCATCTGATAGCATGTGCCCGGCGTCTGAAAGCAGTGCGAGCGAGTTCGTCGCCAAGCCGCCCGCGACCTCGATCAGCATAAAAGCGGAGATTATAAGGAAAGAATTTCTCAAAACGGTTTTATTTGACGCGTGCGAATGCTCGTGATGGACGTGATTTTCGTGCATTTTGACCTCGTTTTTCGGTAAATTTTAGATACATTATACCCCAAAAAAGCGATTAAATTTTAGCAAAATCTCCCTCTAACTCGACGTTTACGCGCTTGCCTATGTCTTTTAATTTGCTAAACTCTTCCACTAGCCTCGGCGCGTCGTCAAGACTGATCGCAAACGTCCATAGATAGGTAAGCACCGAGTAGATGTGACCCGCATTTGCATGATTGCTCGAGAGTAAAAATATAGCCAAGCTAAAAATCGCCGCCGCACTCGCGCCGATGATAAAAAAACTCATTGCCTCTCTGTTTGAAATGCGGATACGAAGCTTTGAAAGTACGTCGTAGTGGCGATTTAGCGTGTTTTCATCGCCTACGCTTATGCGTCCTGCTTCGCGCTCCAGCTGGTTGTTTAGCTTTAGATACAAGCGGTCGTTTTTAGTGATGTATTTTGGCAGCAAAATGCCAAAAACCGCGAGCAGAGCAAAAACGGCCAAACCTACGTAGAACTCGATAAACAAAAGCATGATCGCCGAGCCGAAAATCGAGACGACCGAGGTAAAAAACACGGGAAAGTGCTGCTCGAAAAAATCCACGAATTCGCGAGATAAATTTGCCCTTGCGATTATGACGCTTTCGTCTTTTGAGGCTCTTTTTTCGTTCATTATCACGCTTACGGCAAGTCCTGCATATATCCTAGTAAATACCTGCGTATCCACACGCCGCCTAATCGAGCCGAGTCCCCAGCCGACAAACACTAAGCCCGAGTAGCTAAGCGCCAAAATCGTGTCGCCGGCTACGATGGCGTTTATGGCTATGCCGGCTAGTACGGGATAGACGAGAAATAGCCCGTTTTCCGCCAAAACTAGACTAAACGTTAAAAATAGTTTTTTAAAGTTTTTCTTTGCTATGAGCGTTAGCGTCTTAAATGCGCTATTTTGCATAAAAATCCTTCGGTTAAAATCGCGCGGATTTTAGCTGATTTTAAAATTCGCGTCAAGTTTTTTGAAAATTTTTGCTGTAACTCTTGACATTACAACAAAATTTTATTATACTTCGCTCATCGGTTGTAAGTTATAGCATTACAACAAAAAATTTTTAAGGAGAAAAAGATGTCAAACTACAAGATCGTTTCAACGAAAAATGCGCCGAGAATCGAGCTAAAAGAAGCTCTGGGCTTAAGCGGCTGTGAGCTTTCTATCAACGAGCTTCCAGCAAACGCGAGCGTGCCGTTCGTGCATTCGCACAAGCAAAACGAGGAGCTTTATTTGGTGCTAAAAGGCGGCGGCACGCTCTTTATCGATGGCGAGGAGAAGGCGGTGGGCGAGGGAGATGCGATCCGCATCGATCCGGCAGGCAAGAGATGCTTCAAGGCGGGCGCGCAAGGGATGAAGTTTATCTGTATCCAAACTAAACGCGGTAGCCTAGAGCAGTACACTAACGGCGACGGCGTGATAAACGAGGACATAAAGCCAAGTTGGCTGTAAATTTACGCGGCAATAAAAACAAATCAAATTTAAAGGAAAAACAATGAAAATAGCAATCATCGGAGCAAACGGAAAATCAGGTTTAAATTTGGTGCAAGAGGCCCTAAAACAAGGGCATGACGTAACGGCTATAGTGCGAAACAAAGAGTATAAAAACGGCGCCATCAAGCTCGTGCATAAGGACGTTTTCGAGCTTAGCAAGACCAATTTGGCGGGCTTTGACGTCGTCATCAGCGCGATCGCTGCATGGACGCCGCAGACATTTCCGCTTCACGCGAAAATGACGCAGCACATCGCGGAGCTGCTAAGCGGCACGCAGACGAGACTACTCGTCATCGGCGGCGCGGGCGTGTTATACACAGACGCTTCGCGCAAGACGCGCCTGATGGATACTCCAAGCTTTCCGGCTGAGTATATGGGCGTAGCCGAGGCGACTGCGGCGAGCTACAAGGTGCTAAAAGTGAGCAAAGATTTGATCTGGACCTACGTGATCCCTGCCGCGGAATATGACGCAAGCGCCACTCGCACAGGCTCATACGTCCTAGGCGCCGATGAGCTGATCCTAAACGGTAAAGGCAAAAGCTACATCGGCTACGCAGACCTCGCGCTCGCCGTAATAGACGAGATCAAGGCGCAAAAATTTATCGGCAAGCCGTTCACGACGGTCGGCGAATAATGCGGCTTTGCTGCGTGTAAATTTTAAACCGCGCGACGGACAAAACGTGGACGCAAATTTTAACTGCGCGACACGGCAAAATTCGAACGTAAATTTAAAATTTAGCAGCAAAGTAAGCTCGGGCTTTAATCAAAATTTAGAGCTAGGACAGAGCCTATATTTGAATTAAAATTTAGAGCTAGAGCGAGCTACGGCTTGAAATTGAAATTTAGCGGCGGAGCCGAACTCGAAATAGAATTTAAAATTTAATGGAGACGGCAACGCCGCTGCGGTGCTAATGACGGCGGCGATTGCGTTTGCTATAACATCGGTAGCGATTGTATTCGAATAATAGCGGCGGATTGTATTCGCGACAACGGCAGCAGTGGTAATGAACAGCGGTGGTAGGCGACGGCGACGCCGAGGGACAGCATTAGCGGTAGCCGTAGCGCAGCGACGGCAGTAAGAATATAAGCGGCGTCCGCAACAACGGTGTAAAGATAATGAGCGATGGTGGCGTAGCGGCAAGCAGCGATAGCGATCTGCTGTAAATATAATGAATGGTAGCAGCGAGAGTAGCAGCGACGGCGACAATGGAGACAAAGATAATGTAGTAATAGCGACGATAGCGGTAGTAGCGGTAGACGGGGATAGTCGCACTATCGGTATCGGCGATGCGCGGCTTGCAATGTCGCGGATGAAATTTAGGCGCGATTAAAATTAACATCTAAATTTTAAAAAAATAGCCTAACAGATGAAATTTCGGAACGATTAAAATTTAATATCCGAATTTTAAAAAGATCGTTTGGCTGATAAAATTTAGACACGATTAAATTTAAGGTTAGAATTTTAGGAAAATCGCTTGGTGGATGAAATTTTAGCGCGATCTAAAATTTAGCGGCCGAGTTTAAGGAAAATTTCGCTTAAATTCTAAAACTCAGATCCAAATCAAGGAGCGAAATGCAAGTAGGTATCAAATTTTCACTCGCCGTTCACATCATGCTTTGCGTTGCGTATTTTCGCGAGGAGAAGGTCACGGGCGATTTCGTCGCCGCAAGCTCGGGGATAAACCCCGCCATCGCGCGCAAGCTGATCTCGCAGCTAAGAAACGCAGCCTTGGTGCTCACGACCGCGGGCGTGGGCGGCATCACGCTGGCTCGCGACGCGCGGCTCATCACGCTTTTAGACATTTACGAGGCGGTGAGCGAGGAGGACGCGATGTTTCGCCTACACAAAGGCTCGCCTAGCGCCTGCCCCGTGGGCGGCAAGATCGAGGCGGTACTCGCGCCGCGCTTTGCTCGCATTCAGAATGATTTTAAAAAATCCCTATCAAGCGTGAGCTTGGCGGATCTTTTGAGCGATCTAGAATAGAGCTATTAAAATTTTAAATACGCATTTGTCTTCTAAACTTACCAAAATTTCAAGGCTTGCGAGCTAAATTTATATAAAATTTTACCCGCCCGCCATGTAAAATTTCGATTTAATTTGATTTAAGATATAATCCTCCTAATTAATTCTAAGGGGAAATTTTGAAATATTTAAAAGCTATATTGCAATTCATCGCAGTTTTTGCTTGCCTTATTTTGTATCTATTCATAAGCGGAAGAGTAGGACTTCATAAATCTCAATCTCACTACACTATTACGATAGGCTCCGATACTACTAAAGAAGCGGGACTTGATAAGTATGTAAGCGAAGCGGAGATGCAAAGTTTTGCATTTAGACATTGGGATATAGATTATAATTCAAACCCGAAAAACGTATTTAAAGAACCCGCCATTG
>CALKQT010000087.1 GCA_937990735.1 uncultured Campylobacter sp.
ACAATCGGAACGGATTTTAGTAAAGACGTTTTGGAAAAAATGAAAAGCTTCGACGAAGTGATACAAAACGCGCAAAAAGCCAGAGAAAACATAGTAAAAGAGCTCTCGAACAACACGACAAGACAAGAATATGCACTCAGAGAAGCAAAGGCTCTAGCGCAACTTACGACCGACATTATGCACGGCAAACAAGACCAAAAAGCCGTGCCGATAGGGCAAGGAAATAATAAAAAAGGCGTAGCAAAGGCAGCGAGAGATACTTCCGAACAAGACGCAAAAAAAGCCGAGCGGGAGCGGATACGCCAAATCAATGAGGAGCTCAAATTAAAAGACCGAATGTTCGATCTACAAAAGCGCGCGGCGGATCTGTCTTATAGCGAGGTAGAGAAAAATCAGAAGCTAGTGGCTATAGAATACGAGCGCGCGCAGGCAAGCTATAAAGCCCTGCTAGATAAAAAAGAGATTTCAAAGCAATTTTACGACGAGGCAATGGCGCTTGAGGAGAGGTTATATCAAAAACAGATGTTCGATGCTTCGGAGTGGGGGCGCGCAATGGAAAGCGGACTAAGCGGGATAGAAAACGCGATGAGTAGCTTTTTGGACTATTCTAGCGACGGATTTTTAAAATTCGGCGATCTGGCAAAAAGCGTGCTCGGCGAAATTTACAAAGCCCTCGTGCGCGAGCTTATCATATCGCAGATGATAGCGGCGATCAGGCGCGGCGTATCGGGCCTATTCGGCGGAGTAGGCGGCGCGGCTAATGCGGGCGCGGGCGCAGGGCTTGCAGGCGCGATACCGCACGCCCAGGGCGGAGTTTATGCAAGCGCGGGTCTGCACGCCTACGCAAACTCCATCGTTAGCAAGCCGACGTTTTTTGCGTTCGCAAACGGCGGCGTTCCAAACCTAGGCGTAATGGGCGAGCGAAACGGCGGAAGCCCCGAAGCGATTATGCCGCTTACTCGCACAAGTAACGGCGATTTGGGCGTAAAAGCGCAGCTTGCAAACATCAAAATCGAGGTGATCAACCAGACCAAAGAGGACGCGCAAGTAACCAATACGCAGGTCAGACAGGACCCCGAAGGCTATGTGGTCTCTCTTGTGATGAGCGGATATGCAAAAAATAAAAACGGTATAAGAGATATGCTAAGAAAGTGAGGAAATAATGGCACAAACGACTAAATTTACGATAGACGCCAATCTAAGCGGAATTCAGCTGCGAACGCAGGCTAGCGAGATGCTAACGGCGCTATCGACGCTAAATTCAGGCAATTTGGAGCCCGCAAAT
>CALKQT010000088.1 GCA_937990735.1 uncultured Campylobacter sp.
AAAGAAAAAAACCAAGCCGCAAAAGGCTAAATTTTAACAGCCAAACTCACGCTAAATATCCCATCCCCATCTATCAACTCTTTCACCTTCTTAAATCCCGCCTTTGCCACGAGCTGATCCATCTCGGCTTGGCTGCGGCGGCGCATGATCCATGCCGCGCCCTGCCTGTGACTGGATAGAGCGCGCGCGATCATCTCAAGCTGCGGATGCCACGGCTGATTGGTGTAGATGAGGTAGCCGCCGCTTTTTACGCTGCTTGAAAAGCCTTGTAGCGCGGTGCGCACGACCGAGTTATCCGGGAAGAGCTCAAACAGCCCAGACACGACGCCAAGCGTATATGCGTCCTGCAAGCTCTCGTAGCTAGCGGCGTCAAAGGCGTTTACCTGCGTAAAGCTCGCGACGTCCTGCATCCCGCGCTCCTTTATCATTTCGCTACCGGCTTTTACGTTTATGTCGCTGTAGTCGCGCAGGGTTATGCGCTCAAATTTATGCCCCTGCGCGGCGTCTAGTATGTATCTGCCGTGGCCCGAGGCGATGTCGAGCAGTCGTAGCGGCTCGCCTCGCTCCTGCAGCTTTGCCACGGCTTGATCGATGGCTAGCTTGATATTTCGCTTGCGCTCTCTGATACCGCGCCAGCCGATGGCGTTTAGGTAAAATTTGTCGATAAATTTAAAAAATTTATTCGCCCCTTGCGGTTCGTTTCGGTAAACGTAGTCAAGCGTACTGCCGCTATCGTAGCCGGTATTTTCGCCGATCTTTAGCCCGCCGACCCACGGCGAAACCGCCTGCATAAATACCCGCTGAAATTTAAACCGCAAATTTTTCGGGCTAAATCTCGGCAGCGGCGTAGCTAGCCTATCGGCCTCCTCGCGGCTAAAGCCGTATTCGTCCGCGTGCGTGCAGTCCACCTCGCTAAAAGGCGCTCTAAAGCGCTCGCCGACGAACTCGCGCACGATCTCAAACGCCCTCTCCCGCTCGCTTTCGTCCAGCGTATCGTGGTAAAATCCATCTAAAACCTCGCGCCTTTTTACGCGCGCGCCAAGAGCGTTGTAAAACTCGTGCTGCGGGGCGTGCTCCACGACCCAATCATCGCCCGAGACCAGCAGCAGCGTAGGCGTCGTGATCGCGGCCGCGTCAGAGACCACGCGCTGCGCCGCTTCGTAAAGCCCCAGCAGTATGCGCACCGAGATCGCGCGAGTGATGAGCGCATCGGCGTCGTAGCTTGCCTGGCGCTGTTTGTCGTGAGTGAGATAGTGAGCCTTGACGTAGCTGTTTACGAAAAAATTTCCGCGGGCGCGGTAGAGCGCCTTTAGACCTGCTCTAGCAAACGGTACGTAAAGCTTCACGCTAAACGCGGGACTTGCCAGCACCGCGCAGCGAACGCGCACAGCGTAGTCGTGCAGCCACGCCGAGACCAGCACCGCGCCCACGCTCTGGGCTATCACGGCTAGATTTTGCGTCTCAAAGCCAAATCTCTGCTCGATGTGCGCTACAAACTCGTCCACGTCGGCGATGAGGCGGCCGATACTCGGCGCGTCGCCCCGCTCGCCCTCGCTCCTGCCGTGTCCGCGCTGATCCCACGCAAAATAGCTCAAACTCTCGTCCGCTAGCCCGTCCGCTACGTGCGTCGTCCTGCCCGAGTGCTCGTGCCCGCGGTGAAATATCGCTACGGCTTTGGCATTCGGCGCGGCTTTAAATTTGAGATTTTGCTCGGCGTTTTCGCTAGGCGTCTCGCTCAAATTTGACGTGCCGCATTTGCTCGTTTCGTTTAAATTTGAATCCGAGTTTTCGTCGCCGTTTGGTAAATTTTGCTCGCCAGGTTTATCTTCGCCGCTTGAGCCTAGCTCCGTATTTTCATCCGCGCCGCCTGCTTGCTCGCTAGTCAAATTTGACGTTCCGTTTGCGGCCCCGGCACTTAAATTTGATCCGTCAAATTTACCGTCCTCGCTCAAATTTACTTCATTTGCGCACGGGTTTTCGCACGCCACGTCCGCAGCCAGGCGGTATCTGTAAAATATCCTCGCCCCGTCGCTCGTTATAAAATAGCTCTCTTTAAACTCCATTTTTCGCCTTTCTCGCTTAAATTTATCGATTTTTCTACTTATTTTATCCTAAAGTGCCCCGTTATCTCGTAAACATTTAGCGCGTCCTCTTCCTGCGCGCCAAGCCCGATGTTGTGGATCACGAGCGGGGTTTTGTTAGCGGCAAATTTATCCGAAACTATGCCGATATGCGGCCTGCCGTTATCCAGCCGCCACGTCACGATATCGCCGGCTTTAAACTCGCCCTTTGCCTCGTAACCCTTGCGTTTTAGATAGGTCGCGATGTTTGGCACGCGGCGATGATCGATGTTTTTGTCGGTCTTTTTCGCGCCCCAGTTTTTTGGATAGGCGCTAAAATTTGCGCTCATATCCTCATGGATGAGCCGCTGCAGATCGATATCCTGTCCGCGCAGCGCCCTAACGACGACGTCGGTGCAAACGCCCTTTATCATATCCACGTCGCCCATCGGGTACTCAAGCCTAGAGTACAAAGGATCGTAAAACAGCGTCTGCCCGACCTGCACTCTAGCGTCTTGCACGAGCTTCCCGGCCGAAAACGCAAAGGCTAATTTTGCCGTCAGCGCTAAAAGTAAAATTTTGCTCCAAATTTTCATCAAAACCTCACGCGTAAAAATATCTAACTATGTGAAAAAATATCGGCGCCGCAAAGCACAGCGAGTCCATACGGTCAAGCATCCCGCCGTGCCCGCTGATCATGTAGCCCCAGTCTTTGACGCCCAGATCGCGCTTGATCGCCGACATAACAAGCCCTCCTAAAAAACCCATCATACAAACGGCAAGCCCGATGAAAAACGCCCCCGCCGCGCCAAAAGGCGTGAGATGATGCAGGCACGCGGCTAGCGCGCTAGCGCTAAGAACCCCTCCCGCAAAGCCGACCACCGTCTTAGACGGACTGATGCTAGGTGCGATCTTGCGCTTGCCAAAAAGCTTACCCCAGATGTACTGCAGCACGTCGCTAGCCTGCACGACTATGATCAAAAACAGCATCAGCTCCATACCGAACAGCCACTTTTAGCTTCTCTAAAGTCCCTGCAGGCGATAAAACCTCAGGACGTTTTAATGTTTTTGTCATGTTTTCTCCTATTTGCAATA
>CALKQT010000089.1 GCA_937990735.1 uncultured Campylobacter sp.
GCAGAATAATTTTAAGACAACGGAAAAAATCGTAAAAAGTATGACATAAAATTACAAAAATATAAACGTAAAAAACGGTTATATTATGTTATAATTCCATAAAAATCACACATAGGGGTTAAAAATGATAGCTAGTTTTGAAGTTTGCGGATATGCATCTATATCCCAAAATATTAAGATAAACTTTACTGCAAAACAAAACCAAAGGTTAAAAAATACAAAATATGAAAGCAATTACTTTTCAGATACTAGAATTGCCAAAAGCGTGGTATTATTTGGGAAAAATGCTACGGGCAAAACAAATATACTGAAAGCACTAGAAAGCATATTGCGTATTATCGAAAAAGGGTTAAATCTAGAAAAAGAATCACAATTTGTTAATTTGGATATCGGATATACTAGGTATAAAATAACTATTATAGATCGTAAAAAAGACAGCTATACATATGAGATAAAATTTGATAAAGAGCGGGTAATAAGCGAGAGCTTAAATAGAAATGATATATCAATTTATGAGTTTGTAGATAATAAACTAAAGTTTCCGACAGTCAGCGAATATGAAAAGATATTGTCCGTAGTTTCACGAGATACTGTTTTAAATAAGATAAAAGACAACAACATCCAAGATATAAGCAACTTCCAAAGGTTGATAAAAATATACCAGTATAATAGTAGTATAAATATGTTTGATATCTTGACTAATCAGGGAGGGGTACTCCCTTTTGGTCTTTTTGAAAAAGATTTTTTTACGGTACATAAAGACGCCGTCTTGAATATATTAGAGATTATAGATGATAGTATTACTGATTTTGATTTTATAGATATTAAAGAGGATAGGTTTTCTTTAGTTTTAAAAAGAGATGAAAGAGATTTTGTTTTTGAAAAAGAAAGTTCGGGTGTTAAAAAAATAATAGAGCTTATGATCGGTCTAGTATATGCCAAGGTGCTTTTAAAATATATGGAAGCAGAACCAGTAATGATCATTGATGAACTGGACAGCTCCATTAGCACTATATCACTAATTAGACTGTTAAACGGCGTAATTAATTCATCGTCTAACACAAAAAGCCAATTTATATTAAGTTCTCATAATCCGCTTATATTTGATACCGATATGCTTGCTCCGGCACAAATTTATATAGTAGGCAAAAAAAATACCGCTACAACCTTAAAATCATTAAGCGAATTTGAACTAAGAAACGATAAAAAGAAAGCATATATGGGCTACTTAAGAGGCGATTATGAATAAACGAAAGATAGTTATAAATTTCATAGTAGAAGGTCAAACCGAGGAGTATTATTTAAAACATTTTAGAAAAGAGTACTTGGGCGACGAGTTCGTTTTTAAAATAAAAAACATTAAAAACGGAAACTATAAAAGCTTTATAGATATATTAGAGCAATATAGGGGAACTCCTATACCTGTTTTTGTAGTGGCGGATTTAGATAGAGCAGTCAATAATAATGCCGAACTGAAGTATTTAAAAACGCTGTGCACCAAGCTTAGCTATATAAATAAATATAGCAATATATTTTTAACATATGAAAATTTTGAGACATTTTTATCGGCTCATTTTGCAAATAGTGCCGATATACGCAAGGTTTTAGATATTGATAGGTGCAATATAAAAAACAACCAGAATATATATGATTCCATAAAAAATAATGGCGGTTGCTATGAAAATGCGATTAAAAATCTAAGCAAAGCAAATATTTGTTATTGTAAACAAAATTTTATTTTCCCAAAACAACTAGATACTAACAAAATAACTGCAAAACAATCGTCTTTGATAATTTTAAAAAAGTATTGTGAATTTTTGAAAAATAATAGATAAGAATTATTTTAGGCAATTGTCGCTTAGGTATTCTAAAAAATTAAATAGGTAACGGGGCAAGCTAAAAGATAAAATACTAAAATCGCCACTATTTCGTAAATCTTAAAAACTTCATCAGCATGGCTTTGATTAAATTTTACTCGAATTATGTAGTGCATCCGCTACACAACTTCGCGTGATTTTCGAGCCAAACTCAGCTGCTAATATATCATAATCTTTATCTATCGCCTGCACTCTAATCCCAAGCACTGCAAATATACTCGAAGTTAGAAACTACCACGAAACTCGTACGAATTCAGAAAGCCTAGAGTTTGGCTTAACGGCAATTAAACCAAGCTAAATTATAAATAAAACAATCAAATCGTCTTGCCACATATTCAGCAGGTAAATTGTTCGGCTATTAAATTTGCCGTAAGTTTGCAAAATCAACTTGTTATATTATGAAATTTAACTCACATCTAACCCATACCAAATTTCTACCCAGTAATATTCGCCATGTATTTGCTTGTTTTACTGCCAGAATTTATACGCGAAGCAAGCCCGCGCTGACAGACGCCATGAAATTTAAAGTAAAGCGCACCGACTTGCACCGTATTAACATCTCATTGCGCGCTGATGTGTATAGGAAGCTACCCCAGGCAGAGCTGCTTTATAACGCATTTATTTCGCTACGCCGAGGCGATATTACGCTTACAATGAAGCAGTTTTTGACAAGTAGCTTAAAGCTGCCCGCGTACTAATATAAGCGCGCGGGCAATTCATATTTTAAAGCCCGCAACCGCTAAATTTAACCGCGTCGCAAGCTGCGTTTTCTAAGGCAGCTGTAAATCCAAGCCCCGAGCAATAAAACCGCCGCGAGGCAATACATATAAAAGGCCGCGCCGTTTTCATACTCCACGTCCTGCGCGGTAAAGATGGGCTGCGACATCTCTGGGTTTCGCGCCGCCTCGTCCGCGATCTGCGCCATCACCTCATCATCATGCACGTCTAGCGTGATCTTTCGCAGATCGATGAAATTTGTCCGCTTATCTAGATGCCTGCCGCTGCGACCCGTGACGTAAACGCTATGTGAGTAGAAATTTAGATAATAAAATCCCGCATCGTCCTTCAAAAGCCTTTCCGAGATCTGCCGCACGGCGCCTTTAAACGGATTATCGCCCGCCCTTTTTAGCGCGCTTAGCGAGCTGGTGTCTGCGCCAAATTTATAATAAACATACCAAAGCGCGTCTTTGAGCCGGCCCTCAGCGCCGCTGGCGCGCGGACGATTTAAAATTTTATCCTTGCTTAGATAAAATATGCCGTTTTTGCTCGCAAACAGCATGTATTCCTGATGCCCGCTCTGAAAATTTAGCGGCGTATAGGGCTCGTTTGCGGCATCAAATCTCTCGCCGTTCATCAGCACCACGCCCGTAGCGGGATCGAAAAGAAACTCTATACCGGCGTTTGGCTCCACGAGATACATCTGCTCGCTAGGGGTGAAATTTAGTCTCTCGCCGCCCTTATAAACGCTGCGTCCGTCG
>CALKQT010000090.1 GCA_937990735.1 uncultured Campylobacter sp.
ATTGTGCGTAGAATTCTGCAGAACGGACTTCACTTGTAAAATTTTATTTCACGATAAACTTGGCGCGGAATTCCGCTAGATTTGTACAGCTTGCAAAATTTTATTTTACCGCTAGGGCGCGCGCAAATTTTAAAATTTTAGCCTGCCGGTCGCTATGCTCTTATATAGCGCTCTCCATTGCTGCGCCTCTAACTGCCATTATTTAACGCCGTTCGCCGCCACGCCGCTGCGCCGTAAAATTTTAAAAATTCCGCAAAATTTTATAAGGTTGAAAGGAATTCCATAAAATTCCACCGCCCGCACTAAGTTTTAATAAATAAATTTAAAGGTAAAATAACGCTTCAAATGCAATTCGAGGTAGCGATGCGAAAAATTCTAATGGGTTCGTTTGTTTTTTGCGGCACGCTTTTTGGCGCTTCTTGCGAGCAGATACTAAGTGATCCGCGCGGCTTTTTTAGCAAAGAGCCTGCGGACGAAGAGCTGCTGCAAAGCGATTTTGGCTGTAAAGGCTCGCTAGCTGGCGCAGAATTTTTGCAAAATTTAAAAAGCGCGGCTTCTGAGATCAGGGACGAAAATATCGATTGCGTCGGTAATGAAGCCTTGCTGAACGAAAAAAGGCTTGAGAGAACCTTGGCATTTGCGGGGATGGATGGCGAGGGCTTTTTAAGCTATGCCAAAGAGAAAAACTACGCACAAATCAGCGAAAAATCGCTTGAAGCCTTAGAATTTTACTCCGAGCGCAAGATTGGAAATTTCATCGCTTATGGCAATTTTATGGGCGAGGTCCCGGCAGCCAAGGAGGCGCTAAGAGATTATTTCGCCGCCAAATTTAACAAAAACGACGCCGATGAGCTGGCAAGCGCCGTGATAGCGGAATTTATCGCATACGCCGCAAAAGATCGCAAGGCGGGAGATTACGGTGAGCTTGAGCTGGCGCTAAAAGGCGGAGTAGGTGCAGATGAGTTTCGTACGCTACTTTTTAGCAAGGATTTTGCAATTTACGAGCTTGATAATGCCCTGGATCTGGCGCTTTTGCTAGGATATGACGAGCGCTTTAGCGGCGCTTTGATCGAACGAGGCGCGCAGGTGAATGCTGGCGAGGAAAACTCGCTATTTTACGCGATGAATAACGTTCAAAGCGCTAAATTTATGATCTCTAAAGGCGCCTTGGTTGGCTATAAAAACTCGCTTGGGCAAACTCCGATATTTTTCGCCGCCGCGGCAAAAAATTATGAGCTCGTAAAGTTGCTAATCTACTCGCACGCTAGCGTAAATGTCCGCCAGATCGGCAGCGCTGAAGCTCAGGCTCTAGCGTCGCTGGGCGAGCGTAGCGACGGCTGTGAGCGTTCGGGCGCGGGTAAGACACTGCTGATGTTTGCGGCGCAAAAAAGTACCAAGCAGATCGTTGAATTGCTCGTAAAATCGGGCGCAAACGAAAAAGCAGTCGATGAGTCGGGGCTAAATGCGCTAGACTACGCGCTTGCGGGTGGTGAAGCGGCTACGCAGAGCTATTTGCGCTCGCTTGGATTAAGTCCTACGCAAGTAAGCGATGATTTTACGAGCGATCCGCAAGATGCACCTGAGCGTGAGAATTAGCGGGCTTGATTTAAAGAGTCGCTCGCCGCTTCGTCGTCGTTTTAGGTTTGCAGCGTTTTGGGTTTGCAAAAGCCTCATGAGCTTTAAATTTAGAGTTTTTGCCGCTTTGTAAATTTTATAAATTTAGCGGATTTTTCGAGCGCGAGTTGGTAGAATTTAACGCTTTAAAATTTTATCGCTTTGCTTGCGCAGGTTGCATGCACTGAAATTTTATAAACGCGCAGACGAGCTTTAAAAATGGCGATTTGTGCATTTATGCGCGATAAAATTTTTGCTGAGGGATTTTGGTTTGCGATCAAGAGCGGGATTTCGTCAAATTTTGTGCGCAAAATTATCGCTCTTGCGACAAAGTAAGTGCTGCAGCATTGCGGAATTTTACCTTGATTTGGGGCTTTTGCTATGTTAAGTAAAATTTTAAATGCGTTTATAAAACGCTTTTGATTACGCCGTGCGCGGTATTTTGCACCGGAGAGATTTTACTGCGCGACAAGTTGCTTAAAAATGCGTTCGCAAAATTGCAAACGCAGTAAAATTGTAGAGTTTGCTGCGCGATTAAGGCGCTCAATAATCGCCGTAAAAGAAAGCGCGTGAATACGAATAATTGCTGCAAGGCGCGCAGAATTTTAAAATTTAACCCCCGATCGGAGGTTAAATTTTAAAATTCTATCAATCATCAAGGATTAAAATGTTAAAAAATTTGCTTATCTTTACGGCGATTTTTTTGCCCGCGCTGGCGCTTGCGGACGTGGAGCCCGCCGTGCGAAACAGCGAGCTTTACGGCATGCTGACGCTTATCCCGCCGGTTGCGGCGATCGTGCTTGCTTTCATCACCAAGGACGTGATTTTGTCGCTGTTTTTGGGCGTGCTAAGCGGAACCTTTCTTATCGGTATGGTAGATCAAAATATCGCAGCTTCGGCGCTTTTCGCTTTTACCGATCTGTGCTCGCGCATGGTAAAATCGATGGCTGATACGTGGAACGCGGGCATTTTGCTTCAGGTTATGTGTATCGGCGGGCTCATCGCTTTGGTGACCAAAAGCGGCGGCACGAAGGCGCTTGCGCTCTGGCTTAGCAAGCACGCAGACACTCCCGTTTTGGGTCAAATTTACACTTGGCTCATGGGTATCGTGATATTTTTCGACGATTACGCAAACGCCCTGATCGTGGGCCCTATCATGCGACCGCTTATGGATAAATTTAAAATTTCGCGCGCGAAATTTGCTTTCATCATCGACGCGACCGCAGCGCCGATCACCGGCATCGCGGTGATCTCCACGTGGGTCGGAGTCGAAATTTCAGCGATCAAAGAGGCCTATTCGCAGATCGGCGTAGAAAACATAAACGCCTTCACCGTCTTTGTAGAGACGATCCCGTATAGATTTTATAATATTTTCATGATCTTTTTCGTAGTCGCCACGGCAGTGATGAGTAGGGAGTTTGGCTCTATGTATCGCGCAGAGATCGCATCTCGTGGCGGCAAGAGCGGAGCTGCGGATTTTAAGATCAAAAATTTAGAGGATCAAATTTTCGTGCCAAAAGAGGGCGTCGCGCTTCGCAAGCTAAACGCGATAATCCCGCTAGGAGCGATGATTGTCCTTTCCGTCATCGGGTTTTATTTTAACGGCTACAGCTCGCTGGAGGGCGAGGCTTTGGAGGCGGTCAAGGCAGCCCCTCTTAGCTTTACTTCGATCCGTACCGCATTTAGCGCAGCGGACGCCTCGGTCGTGCTGTTTCAATCCGCGCTTTTTTCATCGATCATCGCCGTCGTTTTGGGCATCGCGCAAAAAATTTACGGCGTCAAAGAGGCGATCGAGGTCTGGGTTGGCGGCTGGAAAAGTATGCTAAATACCGTCATAATCCTGCTTTTTGCGTGGTCGCTAAGCTCGGTTATCAAAGAGCTAGGCACTTCGCGCTACCTAGTCGAGCTTCTAAGCGATGCTACGCCGCGCTTTGCGCTTGCGATCGTGATCTTCGTGCTTAGCTCGTTTATCTCATTTTCAACGGGCACGAGCTTCGGTACTATGGGCATCGTTACCCCTCTGGCCGTGCCGTTAGCGCACGCCGTGGGGCAAAAATATGGCCTTAGCGGCGAGGAATTTCACGTTTTCATGTGCGTAAACGTAAGCGCGGTGCTTACGGGGGCGATCTTCGGCGATCACTGCTCGCCGATTTCTGATACGACGATCCTTTCATCGATGGGCGCAGGCTGCGATCACATCGAGCACGTAAGCACGCAGATGACCTATGCTCTGGTCGTTTGCGGCATCAGTATCGTTTGCGGCTACCTGCCTGCGGGCTTTGGGCTTAGCGTGTGGGGATGTCTGATCTTGGGTATCGCGGCTATCATTCTTTTACTACGCGTAGTGGGTAAAAGAGTGGATGTATGAATTGCGAAAGCTTCGGTAGCTGCGGCAGCTGCACGCTCGGCGGGTCTTATGAGGATCAAATTTTATACAAAAAGCAGCTGATCGGCGATAAATTTAGAGAATTTTTTGATGGCGAGTTTGAGTTTTTTGCATCAAGCCCGCAAAATTACCGCATCAGGGCGGAATTTGGCATCTGGCACGATATTTGGCATGGCGCATTTGATCTTGCCTACACGATGGGCGGCGCACGTAGCAAGAAAATTTTAATTAACGAATGCCCCAAGGTAGCGCTTCCTATCGCAAATTTAATGCCGCGGCTGCTAGAGGCGCTTAGGCGGAGCGAAGCTTTAAAAGAAAGGCTCTTCGGCGTCGAGTTCATTTCGTGCTCCAGCGGGATTTTGGCGACTCTTCTTTATCACAAGCGCCTGGGTGAGCGCGAGCAGGAGGCGATTTGCGAACTAGCGGACAAGCTTGGCATTAGGGTTATGGCGCGCGCACGCGGACAGAAGCTTCTAAGCGGCGAGCTAAGCCTCACAGACGAGCTTTGCGTGGACGGGCGAGTTTATAAATTTCGCTTCGGCGAAAACGCCTTCATCCAGCCAAACCGCGGCGTGAACGAAAAGATGATCGCCTGGGCGAGAAGCTGCGTGGACTTCGGCAAAGAGGGCACGAACGAGGTGCGCGCGGCGCAGAATTTCGCCGTAAAGAATTCTATAGCGGAGAATTCTGTCGCGCAAAATTCTAGCCACGAGCAGTCAGCTCCGCGAAATTCGAGCTGCGAAAAACATGCCGTGCGTCCAGAAAGCTCCGCTGCGCGCGATCTGCTGGAGCTGTACTGCGGGCACGGCAACTTCACCATCCCGCTTGCGGCTAAATTTAACCGCGTGCTGGCGAGTGAAATTTCAAAAAGCTCGATCGCGAATGCCCGCATAAACTGCAAGCTCAACGGCGTTTGCAACGCGCAATTCGTCCGTCTTAGTGCGGATGAGCTGATGAGCGCGTTTGCGCGCAGGCGCGAGTTTGAGCGGCTAAAGGGGATCGATATTTTCAGCTACGATTTTTCGCACGTCTTGATCGATCCGCCGCGCGCGGGGCTGGAGCCTAGCGTGATTGATTTCATAAAAAATTTTCAAAATTTGATCTACATCTCCTGTAATCCGCAGACGCTTTTTGAAAATTTGCGCTCGCTTTGCACAACGCATGAGGTGCGCAGGTTTGCGATCTTCGATCAGTTCGCGCATACGGCGCATATCGAATGCGGCGTGCTGTTGCGGCGCAGGAGCTAGGCGAGCTTAAAACCGAAGCCGCGGATTTAGGCTGCGCGCGGGATAAAATTTCACCTAAAATATGTATAATAACAAAATTTAAAATTACGAAAGGAAGTAGATGGTTGATCTAAATAAAATCATCCAAGCAAAGCGCACGATAAACGATTTCGTCTATAAAACGCCCTTTGCTCTGGCGCCGAAGCTCAGCAAGCTTTACGGCGCGGAAGTGTATCTCAAAAGCGAGAATTTGCAGCGTACCGGCGCATATAAGATTCGCGGCGCTTACAATAAAATCGCGCATCTTACGGACGAGGAGCGGGCGCATGGAGTAATAGCCGCAAGCGCGGGCAACCACGCCCAAGGCGTAGCGATGAGCGCGCAAAAATTCGGCGTGCATGCCGTGATCGTAATGCCTGAAGCCACGCCGCTACTTAAGGTAAGCGGCACGAAGGCTCTGGGCGCAGAGATCATCCTAAAGGGCGATAATTTCGACGAGGCGTACGCGTTTGCACTGGAATATGCCAAAGAGCACAATCTGACGTTCGTGCATCCTTTTAACGACGAGTTCGTCCAAGCGGGCCAGGGCACGATCGCGCTTGAGATGATCGAAGAGGTCGCAGATCTTGAATACATCGTCGTTCCGGTTGGCGGCGGTGGGCTTGCGACGGGGGTTTGCAGCTGCGCCAAGCAGATCAATCCGGACATCAAAATCATCGCCGTAGCCGCCAAGGGCGCGCCTGCGATGCACGATAGCTTCGTCGCTAAAAAGCCGCTAAATTCCAAATCTGTCCGCACCATCGCCGACGGCATCGCGGTGCGGGATACGAGCGAGATCACACTCTCTACGATCATCGAGTGCGTCGATGAGTTTGTGCAGGTCGATGACGAGGAGATCGCAAGCGCGATACTCTATCTGCTTGAGCAGCAAAAAATCATCGTTGAGGGCGCGGGCGCGGCAGGCGTAGCGGCGCTGATGAACGCGAAATTCCAATTCCCCGCGGGCGCAAAGATCGGAATTATCCTAAGCGGCGGCAACATCGACGTGCAGATGCTAAACATCATCATCGAGAAAGGTCTCATAAAATCGCACCGCAAGATGACGATCAATGTCACGCTCGTCGATAAGCCAGGCGCGCTTACAGGGCTTACTGAAATTTTGCGCCGAGCCAACGCAAACATCGTCAAGATCGACTACGACCGCTTCTCGACCAATATCGAGTACGGCGACGCGCAGATCACGATCACGCTTGAGACCAAAGGCAAGGCTCATCAAGAGGACATCGCCTGGGCGCTCAAAAACGCAGGGTATGATTTTAGGGAGATTTTATAAAATTACGCTGGAGTTTGTAAAATTTATTTTTGCTCGTGAATTTGCCTGAAATTGCAAAATTTACTCGCTTACATCCTGATCGCGGCTTGCGGTTTTAAATTTTACGTAGAATTTAAAATTTCAAATATGCGGCGAAAGCCGCAGTTTAAATAACGCGAGCGTAGCTCACCCTTCTAGCGTCGCGCGGGTGGGGGTTGGTAAGGGGACGGGTGTGCCTCGCAACTCTGAGC
>CALKQT010000091.1 GCA_937990735.1 uncultured Campylobacter sp.
TATCAGTAGCATGAAGCTAAGCACAAGACCTCTTACTCTTTTAGCTCCGAAGTAGCTTTCATCTATTTCAAAGCGAAGCTTCTAGGCGGGCTTGGAAATCTCACCGCTAAATTTACTTATTTTTAACTTCGCTACGCTCGTTACTTTTCAAGAACATAGTTCTCATCGTAACTTACTACTCCTTTGTGTGAGCTTAAGTTAAAGAGAGCCATTTTATAATATCGCCTCTTTGTAAATTATTGTCGAAGGTTGATATTAGTAAGATAGTCATATAAAGTCCTTTTTAATTAAATTTATAATCGAAAATTTCCTTCTACCTCTTACCGGTATTATCTTTTTATAATTTCTTTTCATAATCTTTCTTCTGTTTTATTATTAAATCGCTGCGCACTTGCTAAATTCCTAAATGCAAAATATATAAATCGCTTTTAATTGCCGAATCGATTAGTTCCAATAGGCCGTCTAATTGCTCGATAACCGAGGATTTATTTAACACACAATTTTTATCAAAAACAATCTGCTCATCCGCGCTCAAGAAAAGCGACCTCCAAGAGCATATTATATCTCTAAATTTAACTTTATCTTCTATCCAGCTATAGCCATAGTAATTTAGACCTTTCTTCAAATTTACCTCATCGTTCCATGTGGTTTGTACCCACTCAAGAGAGTACGAAATATGAAGTATCAGATCATCGCTAATTACTACGCAATGCTCTTTAGATAAGATATTTTCTTTTGTCTTTTTGAGTAGAAATTCATATTTAGGCATACAGCTCCTTATTGTTTTAAAATATGACTTTAATAAAGCTCGATCTAGCTATTCGCCAAATTTCATCCAGGTGGCGGCGTATTCTAGCGTTTCATTCCTAAAGTATTTGCTAATTATCTTATATTCGTCTTCTGGAAATATCTGCTCTTGATAGGCGTTAAAATATGCCCTGTTTTTCTTTATAAAGAAATAGATATATTCCTCATACTTGCCCAAATCGGTCTTTATTAAGCGCATTTGCCAATCCTTATAAATTTTTGCCCTTATAATACTTCTCCCAAAATTTTATCGCATTTTTTATCTCCTTTTCAAAATGTTTGAATGGTATATAAATTTCTTCTTGTTCGTAGGGCTTTAACTTTTTATATTTCTTGGAATGCGTAATTCTCGCAATATCTTCATAATTTTTTTGTAAAAAATCTATGATTATTTTTACCTCATCTCTGCTAAATTGTTTTGCTAGCGCCCGTCGCATAGGCGGTGCAAGTGCTTGAATGAACATATCTTCTATAATCGCCTCATCGCCGAAGCGCTCGTAAAAATCAATAAAATCCAGGATATAATACCTAAAAGCATAGTCATTAAAGACACTCAAATCTCCCGATAAAATTTTGATCGTGTCATGGTCTAAATCGCACAGATCTTTACCGCACAGATCTTGTTCGACAAGCTCATCCTTTTGTACAGGATTTGTTATAATTTCCGGCTTTTGCAGTTTAAGCCGCGCCTTTATTCTATTCGATAAGTTCATTTTGTCCTCCTTTTTAGAAAGCGTAAAATTTGAGCTTGGCTTATAATGCTCTTTTACTCTTAATAGATATATCAAATACAGGATTAATCCTATGATAAGTAATATTTGCATAATTACGGATTGAGTTGTAGCTACGACATAAACTTTGCCTCCGCGATAACCGCCCTCCGTCAATAGCTTATGAAAATTTAAAGACGATAGGATAATAAAAAATATCGTCATTACAATTCTTATCGGTTTCATGGTTTTAAATTATCCTTATATGAAATTCTAAGGACGGTTTGTCGCCTTTTATCCAATCAAAGTCCAAGAATTTCATCGATAAATACGTCTCGCTCAAGATTCAAATTTATCCATCTAGGCAGTATATGTCGTTGTCCAAATCCACATTATTATCTGCTAATAGTTTCAGTAAATTTGCATTATAATATAGACCGGGCAAGCTATTATAACTGTAAACTACGACTCTTAGCAGCTTTTTCACGCTTTGTAATTTTATACTCCTCGCGACATTTATATCTGCTAAAAATTTTCTAATTAGATCTCCCGCAAAAGGTATATCATAAAATTTTTCCTCTATGCTAAAGCCAAAATTTCTGTATTTTAAAATAGAACCTTTTAGTTTCAAATCTCCTTTGCGCCAGGCTTTTGTTACAGATATGCCGTTGCTGCTTATTGTCTCGGATAGATCTCTATCGCTTTCGATCGATAGTATTAAAACTACTTCGTTGTCTTTCAAAGCTACTCCTAAAATTTTTTATATCCCATCTACGCACACATCGGCATTTAGTTCGGCATATTTTATATTTATCCGAATATGAGCAAAACCAACATATTCCGTATTGAAAGCCAAAATTTTTATTTGGGCACTCGCCCAGGACAAATAGTTGGGCAATATGCAAAGTCATCTCCGTTTCTAGCGCGATACTTAGTGATGTATCGAACCGCTAGTTCGAATGCATCGTCACCGTCATCTCCCTCTTTAATGCTCCAGCTATCGTATGTGATAATGGGCTCATTGCCGTTTAGGCGATATACGTCTCCTCCTAGGATAATCATACCTTTGCCTCTTGTGATTTTTAGCACCTCCATTACATCGTCAAATTTCCAAGCGATTTCATAAAAACCGAGCTTCTCTCTTAGGCGAATGCCTCGCTCTAGCAGATCCTGCGGCACGATATTTACGTAATCTTCATCTATAAACGCCGCGCCATCTTCTTCAACTGACATAATCTCTCCTTTCACTAAAATTTAATTTATTGCAAAGACTTTTCTATATCGTTTATTAGGCGATGAAGCGTTTCGAGACGACTAGAACTCGGATTATTTTGGTTCAAAATTCTAAAATATCACTATACTTTATCGTATTTATATCGCGCTCGTCAAAATATGGAAGTATATATTTTTCGTTCATCTTAACGTTTTTCGCGATATAGTTCTCGCTTATGCCGTTTTTGGTTTTATGTAATATATACGTAAAAGGGCTTTTAGGCGATATCATTGCTCTTTCTGTAAAACTGACATAATAGGTTTTAACTAACCTAATAACTAACTGAATTATTTTAAAATAATTATAACATAAAAAGAAACAAAAATAATTAAAATTACTAAAAGCCCTAAATATCCGTATTTAAAGGAAGTAAAAGAGATTTAAAAGAAGTGATTAAAAATTAAAAATAGCTTAAATGGTGGAGTTAAGCGGGATCGAACCGCCGACCTCTTGAATGCCATTCAAGCGCTCTCCCAGCTGAGCTATAACCCCAAAAGATTTTGTAATTTTACATTATTTTACTTACAAAATTTTTAAATTCCGGCGCTACGCCAAAATTTTCTCCGCAAAAGCCGCTACAAAATGAAATTTTAAGCTTGCATTGGGTAATATTTCATTTCTTTGCGCGGGAATAGCTCAGTGGTAGAGCGCAACCTTGCCATGGTTGATGTCGCGAGTTCGACTCTCGTTTCCCGCTCCATTTTACATTCTGTTTTGTATTAAATGTGCCCGGATGGCGGAATCGGTAGACGCAAGGGACTTAAAATCCCTCGGAATTTTTTCCGTGCCGGTTCAAGTCCGGCTCCGGGCACCACCTAATAAGCCGGCGTGGCGACATAGCCAAGTGGTAAGGCATGAGCCTGCAAAGCTTTGATCCCCGGTTCGAATCCGGGTGTCGCCTCCAGATCCTAAAAAGGAGTTATTATGAGATACATACTAGCAGCTCTTTTGGCATTAATGGTTTTTAGCGGGTGCTCTAATACTTGGCACGGCGTAAAAGAGGATTCGCACAACGCGGCTCAATGGACCAAAGAAAAGGTTCACAACGGCGCCGAGTGGGTCGGAGAAAAAACCGAATAAAATTGCGCGCGTAGATCTTGATCTGCGCGAATCTACGGCGGGATTTACCCGCCCTTAATCGGGAGATGGCTGAGCGGTCGAAAGCGGCGGTCTTGAAAACCGTTGAGGTGAAAGCCTCCTGGGGTTCGAATCCCTATCTCCCGGCCATTTTAATCTAATCCGAAATTCCATTTTAACTTCAAAAATTTCACATTTTATTTATACTAATTTTCATTTAATGCTCTTTAGGCTAAAATTTTATCCTGTAGTAAACGGCAGTTTAGGGCGGCGCGTTTATAGGCGGAGCGCTAAAATATCATGTGGCAAAGATGCCAAGATCGTGCGTCAGCGGCTTGTTTGATCGATACGTGCTAAAACAGCGCGTAGCGAGAGTAGGGCGATGTCAAATTTAAATGTTTGCCCGTCTGGACATAAAAGCGAATGTGAAAGATAATTGCGAAATTTGGCTATAAAATTTCAAAGCTTAGCAGCCCGTCGCGCTTGGCGTAAAATTTTAAAAATTTACCGACTCGCGCTTTTTAAATTTAGCCCTAGTGCAAGTAAATTTTAAAATTTGCGCCCGCGCCGCCGCGCAGCTATACCGCCTCAGCGCGCAGATAAATATCAATGCATTTGCCGATTTGGGCGATGTGCCAAACGAGAGTGCCGCGCGGTATGGAACCAGAGCCGGTAAACTAGCGAGGCATACCGAGATCGGCGTAGCAAACAGGCGAGTAGCCAAGTTAAAAGTAAGCGAGCCTAAGAGATATCGCGGGCTAACGGGTCGGGGCGAGCAAATCTAAAAAATAGCGCAGAATGGCGCAGGCAGGCAGTTTGATAAGCCGAAAGAGAAAAGTCTGCCGAAAGGCCTGCGAGGCGGAATTTTACTAGAAATAAATGAAAGGTTTAAATGCGAAAAATTTTACTATTTTTACTGCTTTGTGCGGGAGCTTTTGCGCTTGAGTGGGACGGAGCCGTCCTGCGGGGGGCGCTGCCAAACGGGCTTAAATACTATATTTTAGAAAATTCCGTGCCTAAAAATTCCGCCGTTTTCTATCTGGTCGTGGATGCGGGCTCGATCGATGAGGGTCCTAATGAGCGCGGGCTTGTGCACTTCATAGAGCATATGTCCTTTAACGGAAGCCGCGATTTTAGTAAAAATGAGCTCATCAAAAAGCTGCAGAGCCTGGGCGTGAAATTCGGCGCCGACGTAAATGCGCAGACGGGCTACGACAGCACGATTTACACGCTTAGCATCGCCGTTAGCGAAGAAAATTTAAAGGACGTTTTTAAAATTTTTGCTTCGATTGCGGACGGAGTGGAGTTCAATCCGCTTGAGCTCGTAAAAGAAAGAGGCGTCATAATCGAGGAGGCGCGCAGCCGCGATACGCCGATCGCAAGGCTTTACGAGCGGATGGATGAGGAGCTTTACGGCGGCAGCGCGTATTTTAATCGTGCGCCGATCGGCGATATGGCGGTCGTAAAATCCGTAAGTGCGCAGCGAATCAAGGAGCTTTATCAAAAAATTTACCAGCCCAGATCTATGAAATTTATAGCCGTGGGCGATTTCAAAAGGGATAAAATTTTAAAATTGCTAAAGCAAAATTTTTCGCCTCTTAAAAATACAAACTCCTACGCTCGCCAGGATATGGGCATCCCGTCTAGGCAGGGTTTGAAAATTTACAATTACGATACGAACGAAACGTCGCTAAATTCCGTCAAAATTTCGTTTTGGGAGGAATTTGCGCCCCCAAATAGCGAGGCGAATGCGAGGAAAATTTTAAAAAGCGAGCTTATCTCAAGCCTTATTTCTACGATTTACGAGCGAGCGAAGGCTAGCGAAGGCGCGCTGCTGCGAGTTAATTTTTCCAGATCGAATTTGCAGTTTCAAAAAACGATCTATAACTTCGACGTTGCCGTTTTGGGCGGAGATTTTGACGGCGCGATCTCGCAGGCGCTCGGGCTAATCAAAGGCTTGCGAGATAGCGGCTTTGATGCGCGCGATTTCGCCCTTGCGAAGGATGCTTTGATCAGCTCGCGGCACAGCGCCTTTGAGCGCAAAAAAAGCGCAAATTCCGCGTTTTTTGCAAGGGAGATTCTTCATGCCGTAAAATCAGGAGCCGTCCTGCTTAGCGCCGCAAAACAGCGGAATTTGGAGGTAAAGCTGCTACGCGAGATCAGCTTAGAGGAGTTAAATTTAGAATTTAGGCGCCTGACGGATCTGGGCGAGGTGCACGCAAGCGTCTTTAGCGGCTCCGGATACAATCTAGATGAGGCCAAATTTAAGAAGTTGCAGGATGACGCCAGGGCAGTAAATACGCATTCCGCGCATAAAAAAGTACCGGGTAGCTTGCTTTCTAAAAACCTACCTGAAGGTAAAATTTTAAGCAAGAGCTTTGATCCGCGATTTAAATTTTATACCTACCTGCTTGAAAATAACGCGACCGTGATCTTAAAGCCGCTTAAGACGCGCAAGGATTTCATCTCGTTTGCCGCGGTAAGCAGGGGCGGAATGTCCAATCTAGCGCATCCGGGGCTTGGCAGTTTTGCCGCGATGCTTTCAAACGAAAGCGGCGCAGGCGAGTTTAACAATTATGAAATTTCGCAAATTTTAAGCGGGCGGCAGGTGAATTACCGCAAAAACATCTCCGCATTCTCGCACGGATTTTACGGAAGCTGCGGCTCGCGGGATCTAAAATGGCTGCTGGAAGCGATAAACTTAGAGCTTAGCTCTCCGCGCGTGGACGAGAAAGCGCTGCAAAATTTAAAGATCAAATCGCTCGATGAGCTTGCGCGAAACGAGAAATTGCCCGGATATAAATTTAGCAGGGAATTTAGCGAGTTTTTTTACGACGGCAATGCGCGAATGCGCCCTCTAAGCGCCGCGCAGATCAAAGCTCTTAACGCGGAGGAGTTAAAAAAGATCGTCTATGATAAATTTAGCAATGCCGCATCCTACACTTTTGTGCTTAGCGGCGATTTTGAGTTAAAAGACGCCGAAGCCCTCATAAAAAAATATCTGGCGTGCCTGCCCGCTCGCGGCGAACGCGAGGATTTTAAAGACGACGGTATCCGCAGCTTAAGCGGACGGCATGTCTTTATGCGCAACTATCAAAACTCTCCTAGAAGCGACGTCGCGCTTACTGCGATAAACAGATCCGCTCCGCATTCTCTTGAAAATGCGATAAAAATTTCCGCCCTAGCTTCGGTGCTTCAGGAAGCACTTAGAGAGCGCATCAGAGAGGACGAGGGGCGTACTTACGGCTTTTCGGTCGCTTCGAGCCTAAGCCGCATCCCGTACGAGCACTCGAGCCTTCATATTTCGTTTTCCTGCGCGCCGCAAAATACGGATCAAATTCTATCCGCAATTAGAGAAATTTTTGCAGAAATCGCAGGCGGCGGATCGGACGTAGCGCGGCATTTTGAAAATTTTAAAAAATCCCAGATTATCACGGCGCGTATCGCTCGCGAAAGCCCTGAGTTTTGGAACGACGCGCTCGTAAAATACGCGCTTTGGAATGAGGAGATCGCCGATTTTAAGACCTTTGAAAAGATCATAAATTCCATCTCACCGAAGGATATCGCGGAGGCGGCGCAGACATATATTTTTGACACCGATGAGACGGTGAGGATAAACGCACCGAAATTTTAACGGGCTCGGCGCATTTAAATTTTGCTCGTTAAATTTACTCGGTGCGTTTAAATTTAACGGAGCTTGCGCGGCAAATTTTGGCTTCGTAAATTTATGCGGTTTAAAACGAACTCAAGAATAAAGCTCAATTAAACCCATCTGCGCCGCATATATATCTTAGATAAATTTTATTATAGAATGGAATTGCCTCGCCGATATATCGATGTTTTGTTACATTTTTTCTATTGTTTGCATAAGTCGTATAATTGTTATCACTTTTATTGAAATTTAAAATATTATTGGCTAAATTTCCTCAGTCTTAATTTTTATTTTCAAAAAAAGGAGAAAAAATGATTGTCGGTTTTTGGGCCTGTAAGCCATGTGAAAGCGGCGCAGGCCGCAATTATTCCGCTTCCGTAAAAGGTGAGAAATCCACTCAAAATCGCTGCGGGGGGGGGCTTGCACGCTCCTTAATAGTCGCGGCGTGTCTTTGCGGTCTAAGCGTCGCGCAGGATTCGTCTGAAAATAACGCAACAAGAAGCGTTGTTACCAAAGAAGGCTCGGAGGCACGAAGCTCGGCTGCTACGACAAATAGTTATAAATTTCCCGAAATAGTAGTTGTTGGCAACATCGACTCGAGTCTGACGAGCGTCGGCGACAGCTACGGCGGTACGCAAAAGATAAGCAGGACGATGATCGAGTCGATGCCTAGCGGTAACGGCGATTTCGTGCAGCTTCTGCGCACCAATCCAAACGTGCAATTCAGCTCCACGAACCGCCAGAGCACGACGCTAGGCGAGATCAGCCCCGCAAATATCAGTATCAACGGCGCGAAGTATTGGCAAAACAACTTTATGCTTGACGGCGCGAATATGAATAACGATCTCGATCCCGCTAGAAACCCGGGCGGCAATCCTACGCGCTTTTCGGCGTTTGATACGATGAATTCCGTTTCGCAAGGTATGGCGATCGATAGCGATTTTTTACGGAGCGTCGAGGTGCACGATAGCGGCGTCTCCGCCAAATACGGCGGATTTACCGGCGGCGTAGTGGAGGCTAAGACGCGAGATCCGCGCGCGGGCTTTCACGGCAAGTTTTCAATGCAGCATACCGAGGATAGCTGGACTAGATACCATATCTACGGCGATGAACAGAGCTTTGAAAACTCCGCTACTCCGTTAAATCAGCCGAGATTCGATAAGTGGATCACTAGGTTAAATTTAGAGGGCACCGTTACCGAGGATCTGGGCTTGATGTTCGGCTACACCAACACTAGAAGTAAAATTCCGCTCAAGGCCTACGACAGAAGATACAACGCAGATACGACCATCACCGAGCGAGTGCAGAGGCGAAATATAGACAACTACTTCCTAAAAGCGCTTTGGTATGCAAGCGACCGCCTAACTATCACGCCGAGCGTAACCTACGCGCCCGAGCGAAACAAGATGTTTAACGACCACGTCAAAGACTCCTACGCCGATATGAAATCGGGCGGTTTAAATTTAGCGCTTAAAACCGACTACGATGGCGATTTTGCTAGATTTAATCAAATTTTATCCTACAGCAAGCTGGAGAGTTCGCGTGATGCCGAGAATGAATATTACAGGGCTTGGCAATACTCAAACGTAAAGAATTGGGGCAGTAAATTTTTATCTGCTGCGGCGATAGAGGGCGGCTTTGGGGATCTCGATCAAACTCAAAAGAGCTTTTCATACAACGCGGATCTGGAGTTTAATGAATTTGATCTCGGCGGCAGCAAGCATAGATTTATCACAGGCTTTGAGTTTAAAAAGCAAGAGGCTAAATTTAACGTAAAAAAAGAGTTTATGACCGCTGGCGGAATAGCACCGCTACCTGCGGGCGTAAATGCTTGCGATCCGAATGACGAGCTCTGCTCGATAGACGATTCTTTTGCGAGGCGTGGTAGAAGCGGTCAGTTTTTTACGCGAAAAAGCTATTACAAGGGCAATACTAAGGTAGATATGAAAAGCTTGGCGGTTTATCTGGAGGATGAGATAAAAATCGGTGATCTTACCTTGCGACCGGGCGTAAGATTAAATAGGGACGATTATATGAAGCAAACAACTGCGGCGCCGAGATTTAACAGCTATTACGATATTTTCGGCGACGGCGATTCGATCATTAGCTTTGGCGCAAACCGCTACTACGGACGCAACCTCTTTACCTACAAATTAAGAGAAGGTCGAGAGGGTCTCGCCACTACCTACACGCGCCCGCGCAATGCTTATACTCAAAACTGGACGCAACTGCCAAAAGACCCATCTCTAACTAAATTTAACGAGCTAAAGGTACCTTATGAGGATGAGCTGGTATTCGGGGCAAAGCAAAAGCTTGGAAATTTCGAGTTTTTCGGCAAATATGTAAGCCGCAAGGGCAGGGATCAGATCATCAAATCTACGCGAAGAGATCTAGGTCTAGCGCCGAATCCGAACTACCAAAACAACTATCAAACCTTCACTAACGGCGGCAGAAGCGAAAATAAAATTTTAACCTTCGGCGTTAAAACGATCGATGATTATGAGGCCTTCGGTACGCTAAATGGCTTTGAGCTAGGCTTTGAACACATCAAGATGAAAACGAACAACACCCTTTATGACATATCGCTTGATAGAGAAACGCTTGAAGATGAAAAGATCGTCGAATACGACGGCAGGCTGATGAGGCTATCGGAGCTTCCGGCGCAGGACTATGCTAGGCCTTGGACTGCGAGCCTAAACATCATCACGAAAATTCCAAGCTATGGCATCAGCGTGAATAACTTTCTATCATTTAAAGGCTCGCAAGAAGCAAT
The DNA here is from genome assembly GCA_937990735.1 of uncultured Campylobacter sp. GTDB lineage: Bacteria > Campylobacterota > Campylobacteria > Campylobacterales > Campylobacteraceae > Campylobacter_B. Next base: position 10,293 of record CALKQT010000091.1, read on the forward strand.
CGCTCGCACGGGCAGGACGCCCGCGGGCAAGTATCCTGCCAGATACGATAAATACGAAAAGGTAAATCTCGGCAAAAGCTACAGCTGGGATGCGCGCATCGGATACGCTAAAAAGATGGCGGGCGAGGTGGAATTTTTTACGAATTTAGACATCTACAACGTCCTAAATAAGCGCAACAAAGCAAGACTTAGCAGCGACACCTCGCTCGATCTAGTCTATGAAGCAGGCAGGCAGTTTTGGCTGGAGGCAGGCATTCGGTGGTAGCGTGAGCTAAATTTGCGGAGCTTTTAAAATTTCAGGGCTCCGCGAAATTTCGTGAAATTTTTTAAAATTTAGGGCATTTTGCGGAATTTCAAATTTCACGCCGTATGCCGCAAAGCCGTAAAATTCCACATCGTACTCCATAAAATTTTAGCGTGCACAAGTCGTAAAATTTTAACGTATGCGAAATTATAAAATTTACGCCCAAGCTTAGAAAGTCGAAACGACTTTTTAAATTTTAACGTCGATATTGCTTAATTGGCTCTTTCATTGAAATATCACAAACTGCTTTTGAAATTTTGACGGGCTGATCCGCCGCTCTTTTAGCATGTAGCGGCAAACCCTTTCAAAGTCCGCCGCGCTCATCATAAAACTGATAAATTCGCCCTTGCCGTCATAGATGATCAAAGTATCGATCGCACGGAAGCTAAATTTCCCCTCCGTGATCTTTGAAAAAATCAGCTTAGAGATGAAAAACGGCAAAACCAATGCCGCCACGCTCATAATAAAAATTATAAATCCTCTAAGGCTTTGTAAAAATCCGGCAAACGCGACGGCTATCACGATGAACGAAAGCACAATGCCAATGGAATTTCTAGCGGGCACGATATGTCCGAATAGCGGCGTGGCGGTGAGCTTTATGAGCGATATCTCATCAAATTTTATAGATTTCGTGATTTTGCCCTTGTTAACGTAGTTAATGCCCCTATTCGTCAAATGAACAAAGCGCGTATGGGCGCTGTTGAGATAAGATACGACGGCGAATACTACAGGAACAAACGGCGTATAGTATGGGAAAATATCCCCTATATACAGAAACACCGGTACCGCCAAGGGAGCGAAGAATAGGTTATAAATAAAGAATACTATTATGTTGTAGTCTTTTACGACGAGGGGTTTATTGCCAAATTGCGGCGGATTTCGGCGCTCAGCGTTTTGCCTAGACTGCGACTGCTGCAGCTTTTGCGACTTTTGCGGCTCGTCTTTTAAATTTAGCATTAAATTTTTACTCCCGTTTTAAAATTTACCGCTAGCGGCTCGGGTATTTTGCGCTGTTAAATTTAGCTTTTGATTTCATCGTCAAACAGCGCGCTTTCATTCGCGTTATCATTTTTTAGCTTAAAATTTTAAATCATACGGCGGTGCCTACGCGTTTGCGCTGATATCGAGCTCGCTGCGAAAATTTAAATTGCCCTCTCGCGAACGCTCCGTGTTCGCGCAAAGCCGTAGCCTGCCTAGGCTCGGCGGCGTGCCCATCGCCATCTCACATCCTTTGAATTCCGTGCTAAATTTGCCGATCTTGCCGCACGCCTTAACGACGCAATCCCAAGTAGAGCGCGTTTGTGTCCTTTCAAAATTTTATTTCGTTCAATTTTATCAGCGCCGCGTATCGGTACCGCGTGCGCTTACCGTGTCGCCGCACAAAATCTTGCAATCTCACAGCTCGAAATCAAAGCAGTAAAAATCATCCGTCTCGCTCCAGAGTTCTTTTAGCGAGCACCCGTCTATCTGCGGCGCGCCGTAGAACTCCCGCAGCGTGGCGAAATACCGCTCGCCGCTTGCATTTGCGCCAGCTTCGTCCGCGCATCTTTGAAATGAGCAGCGATCCGCATAGGCGATGATCATATACTCTGCGCCGCATAGGCGAAATCCGAGCTCTGGCTCGCCGCCCTCGGCTACGCATTTTAGCAGCATTTGCTCTATAGTTTCAAATGAGTAGTCTGACATTTCGCTCCGATCTTAAAATTTTATCGCCGCCGCGACGCTTATTGTGCCGCCGCATATCGCGAGCCGTTTTACTCCGCCAAAAACCCGAAGCGCTCGATCATATCCAAAAGCATATCGGCTTTGCAAATTTCATCGTCCAGCAGATCGTCGTATTGATCTCGCAGTTGCTCGGCGTCTTGCGCCACGGGCTCTAGATGCTCCCTGACCTGCGCGGGCTCCCCTTTCATCACGAAGTATTCGCCTAAGATCACGCGAGCTTGCATCTTGCTAACCTCGTCGCCTTCTCCCTCTACCGCCGCTTTTAGGCTCTGCACGCCGCCCTCCTCAAGCCCCCGTGAGAGCTGCATTATCGCCTTGTTTAGATAAAGCTTCGCATCCATTTTTGCTCCTTAGTTAAATTTTATTTGAAATAGTAGAACAAATTCCCGCCGCACTCAAGATCCACGAACTCCTTGCTGTCAAAATAGAGCTTAAATTTCATGTGGCTCAGGTATTTGGCGTCCTGCGCTTTCTCTATAAAATTTCTTATCAGCCGCTCTATCTTTCCGCCACCTTCGCGGCGTGCCGCGTCTTGTCTCGTGAAATAAAAAACTACGGGCGCGTCGGACACCGCTGCGATATACCAAATTTTAAGCGGCACTAAAAGCTCGCTTCGGTTTCGCAGCAGCTCCTCTACCGCGCCTTGGATCAGATCGGTGCGGATCTGTGATTCGAAGGACTCGACCGAGATATAAAAGCTCTTAAGTCCGTTTAGCTTCGCGCAAAGCGGCGTGCGGGCGAGGTAGCGCTCGATGCACTTTTTATCGGTGATTTTCGCGGCGTCTTTATCGAAGCGAAGCACGATCTTAAGCCACGCCGAGTCCCTGCCCGCGCCGTAAAACGCGCTGATCGCTCGAGTTTTAAATTTAGCGTCTATGAACTCTATCAGACCCCTGACGTTTTCACTATTTTTGACTTTGCCCTCTATGATCTCTTTGCAGCGCCTACTCTGATACGGGCTTAGATCGCAAAACATCGCGCGCCTTTAAATTTAAAGTGATTTAAATTTAGCCCGCATCGTAAGCCTGCAGCATATCGAAGGTGGGAGCGAAAAACAGCGCGCCCGTCTTTGCGGTGCTGAAATCCAGTAGGCGGTCGTAGTTGCCTCGCGGGCGGCCGATAAACATACTCTCAAGCATCAGCTCCAGCGTGCTAAAGGTGCTTGCGTAGGCGATGAAGTAGGTTCCCGTCTCGCCGCCCTGCATAAACGGCATATTGCCGCGCACGACCTTTTTATCGTCACCGACGTTGGCGGCGGCGGAGTGTGAGTTGCTAGGCTTGATCTCCTCGCTCATCTCGATGTCGTTTTGTTTACTACGCCCGATGACGCGCTCCTGCTCGGCGACGCCCGCGGCGTTCCATGCGCTCATATCGTGGATATATTTTTGCACGAAAAGATAGCTGCCGCCCTTATACGACGCATCCTCGTCGCCTACCTTGGCGAAAAAGTCGCGATCTGCGCCTTGCGGGTTTTCGGTGCCGTCCACAAAGCCGATGATAGCGCGCCCGTCGTAGTATTTAAAGCCGCAGATCTCCTCCTCGCACGTCGCGACGTCCTTTAGCGCGGCTCTGATCTCGCTTGCCATATCGTAGCAAACGGCTTGATTTGCGGCTCTAATGTGGATATGAATATCGCCTCCAGTGGCGGGCGCAGTGTGTTTATCGCCCTTAATCTCTTCAAAATTTTTTAGCTCCTTCGGCAAAGGCCTCGGCAAGCCGAGCATTTTCCATGCCTCAAAGCCCACGCCGAGCACGCAGCTCGTCTCGCTAGCCGCGCCGAATCTCGTAACGGCGGTTTTGTTTAAATTTATCACCAGAGCACAAAGGCCCTCGAAAGCCTTTTTGCAGGCGGCCTTACCCGCACCAAAGCGCCAGATCATAAATACGGTGTTGTTGCCGGGTGCGTCGGTTACGTTTTGGGATTTTGCGTGCGCACAGGCGCAACTCTTTTCTTTACTCATTTTCGCTCCTTCAAAGTAAAATTTAAAAGGAATTTTAGCGCAATATCGGTAAATGGCGGGCGCAGAGATAAAATTTAGACGGCTTTGGGTTTGATTTTGGCGGAGGGAATTTTATCTTTGATCGTGGGATTTACGGCGAGGGTGGAATTTTGGCTTTAAATTTATAAAATTTACGCCGAATGGGAAGCGAAATTTTAGAGCTTTGCGGGGATGAAATTTTAAGATAATGGCAGATGGGAAGGGATTCGAACCCTCGAAAGCTTGCACTTTACACGCGTTCCAGGCGTGCTCCTTCAACCGCTCGGACACCCATCTAAATTAAAAGTCGCGATTATAGCGAAAATCTAAAATTTTGCCAAATTCCGTTTCGGCGCGCAACCGCTCGTCTTTAAATTTAAAACTCTGCGCTTGGAATTCCGCCGCAGCGCCTGGAATTTTATCGCGCTGCTTGGAATTTTGCTGCGGCGATTAGAATTCCGCCGTACCGCTTGAAATTCTACCGCGCCGCCAAGCCAGGCCGCTTTGCGCTTCCTAGCCGAGCGGCGATTTTACCTTGCTGCGGATATTCTAAAATTTAGATTACTTTTTAAATTTAGACCTGCCGTCCGCCGTAGCGCTAAATTTAAAAAGCGCAAGCAGATTTTACTTTCGTATAGTCCGCTTGCACCGTAAAATTTCGGCGGCGCTTTAAATTTAGAGATATTTTGAAATTTCGCGCCGCCCGTAAATTTATAAACTAATTAAAAATTCTATCCTTCGGGAAGGCGGACATATCGGGCTGTACGTCCTGCTCCGCGCCTAGAAGCGCCTTTATTTCGCTATCCTCGATGCTAAAGCCGCCGCCGAGCGCCTTGTATGCATTCACCGTCGCGTTTAGTACATCAAGATCGGTCTGCACTTTGTTTAGCTGCGCGCTAAGTAGGTTTCGCTGCGAATCCAAAAACTCCAGATGATCGCTGTAGCCCGCCTGATACCTGCTTGAGGCGTTTGAATAAATTTTGCTCTGCGAAGCGACGAGATCGGCGAGGCTTGCCTGTCTTAGTTTGGCGTTTTGCACGCCGACAAGCGCGTCACGAACGTCGCCGAAAGCGGTTTTAAGCGCCTTGTCGTATGCGATGAAGCTTGCGTTTTGCTCTAAATTTGCAAGCTCGACGCGCCTTTTTTGGCGGCCGAAGTCAAGCAACGGCCCTACGAGCGAGCCACCGATATTCCATGTGCTCGCGCTTGCGGTAAATAGCCTGTCAAACTCGCCGCTTGCATATCCCGCCGAGCCCGTAAGCGAAAAGGTAGGAAAGTAGCCCGCCTTGGCGACGCCCACTAAGAAGTTGCTTGAGCGCAGATTTTCGAGTGAGCTTGCGACATCCGGGCGGTGCAGGATCACATCGCTTGGGATTCCGCTTGGAATCTGCGGAGCGCTAGGCATTTTCGCGGCGGTCTGCGGCGCGCCGCGTAAAATTTCATCGTAGCTCTTGCCCGTTAGGATATTTAGCGAGGTCTGCGCCGCGGAGAGCTGATTTTGCACACTTATCAGGCTTGCCTCGGCGCTTTGGACCGCGGCTTTGGCCTGATAAAATACGATCTCGCTAACTGCGCCCGCATCGAGCTGCTTTTTGCGGTAGTTTTGCGTATCTTGATAGCTTTTTAGGCTGTCTTTTAAAATTTTCTCCTGCTGCTTTAGTGCTAGCAGCGTAAAATATGTCGTCGCAACCGTGCTAGTAATCGTATTTTTAGCAGTTTCGTAGTCGTATTTCGTCGCATTAAATTTAGCATGCGCCGAATCTACGCTGTTGCGCACGCGCCCCCAAAAATCGACCTCGTAGCTTAGCACGGCGCCGATCTGATACGAGCCGTGGGAGTTGCGATCGGGTTGGTTGCCGAAATTATTTTGACGCACCGCGCTGCCGCTTAAATTTACGTTCGGTAGGTATTCGAGCTTATTCAGCCCTAAATTTACCCGCGCGTACTCGACGTTGTTCAGCGCGGTTTGCAGGTCGGAATTTTGCTCCAGCGCGCTTTGGATCAGGGCATTTAGCTGCGGATCGTTAAAGCTTTTCCACCACTGCGTGCTAACGTTCGAGTTTGCGTAATCCGCCTTGAAGCTGATCTGTTTTTGCGGCGTAGTGGGCTTGAAGTTGCAACCGCAAAGTAAAATTCCAAGCGTCAAGGCGCTTAAAAGAGCATTATTTATTTTCATCGTTCACCTCGTTAGTTTGGACTTTTTTGCCGCGTCTATCAAGCCAAGCGTTGAAGCTTTCGAGCAGGTAGAAAAACAGCGGCACGAAAAAGATCGCGATCGTAGATGCCGCGAGCATTCCGCCTACGACGCCGGTTCCTAGCGCGTGGCGGCTAGCAGCGCCCGCGCCGGTAGCGATAACCATCGGAAGCACGCCAAGGCCGAACGCAAGGCTCGTCATCACGATAGGGCGGAACCTCATTCTGGCGGCCTCGACGGCAGCTTCCGCGATCGGGCGGTGGTTGTTTAGGTGCTCGTTCATCGCAAATTCCACGATCAAAATCGCATTTTTCGCCGCCAGACCTATTAGAAGTAAAAGTCCGATCTGAAAATATATGTCGTTATTCAGCCCGCGGAAATATGTAAATACGAGCGCGCCGAATACCGAAAACGGCACGGCGGTAAGCACGGCAAGCGGCATGAGCCATCTTTCGTATTGAGCTGCCAGGATCAAAAACACGAAGATCATTCCGAATACGAACGCCTGCGCGCCCTTGCCCGTCTCGCTGACTTCTTGATACGCGGAGCCCGCCCAACCGATCGAATATCCGCTAGGAAGTTCCTCTTTTATGACCTCTTGGATCGCTGCAATCGCCTGACCCGAGGTGTAGCCCGTGTTTGGCTCACCCATAATCTGCGCTGCCGGGAAGGCATTAAATCTATTAACGGAATCAGGGCCCAGCGAGCGCTCAAGCCTCACTAAAGAATTTAACGCGATCAGATCGCCGCTAGCGTTGCGGACGTAGAGCGATTTTAGATCGTTAGGATCATCTCTATAGTTTTGCGTAGCGCGGATATATACCTTAAACGTGCGGCCTAAGAGGTTAAAGTCGTTGATGTAATACTGCCCGATGGTGGAATTTAGCACGGTGAAAATGTCGGCTATCTTAACGCCTAGCATCTTTATCTTCTCTTTATCGAGATAGAGCTTATACTGCGGGAAATCGGTATCCAGCGTCGTCCGCACGAGCTTTAAAGCGGGGTGTTGATTGGCTTTGGCAGTTACGCGATCCATATCTGCGCGAATTTCATCGTAGCTCTTGCCCGTCGTGCTTTGCGCGTAGAGCTCAAATCCGCCCGTAAGTGAAAGCCCCATGATAGGCGGTGGCGTGACGACGTAGGTCATCGAGTTGCGATCGGCGCCGTAGAGCTGCCCGTTTAGCGCGGCGGCTAAGGCGAAGTTGGAATTTTCATCACCCGGGCGATCTTTCCAGTCTTTTAGCTTCATAAAAAAAGCTCCCGCATTTTCTCTAAGCGCTCCGGCTAGCATATCGTATCCCGTGATTTGGGTTATATCTTTTACGTTTGTGTGCTTTTTAGCGATGCTTGCGATGAAATCCTGATCGGCTTCCGTTCTAGGCAGCGTAGATGCAGACGGAAGCGTAGTCATCGCCATAATTGAGCCTTTGTCTTCGTTAGGCACTAGGCCGCTCGGAGTAAGTTTAAGAAGCTCTATCATTGCATAGATGATGATGCCTACAAAAACGAGGCTGATTAGTACGTGGCGAAGAACCATGCCGACGCCTGCGGCGTAAATTTTAGTTGAGATGCTAAAAAGATTATTAAACCATCTTATAAAGAAAAAAGGCTCGGATTCCTTTTTTTGCAAGATCAGGGCGCAAAGTGCGGGCGTTAGCGTAAGGGCTACGAAGCCTGAAAAACATACCGAAGCCACGAGCGTTAAAGCAAATTGCCTCTGCATAACCCCCGTAAAGCCCTCCATAAACGCAACCGGCACGAAAACCGCCGAAAGCACGAGCACTATGGAGATTACGGGCGCTACGATCTCGCCCATCGCTTTCGTGGTAGCTTCTTTGACGCTAAGATCCGGCTCCTCGTGCAAAATTCTCTCTACGTTTTCGATCACGATAATGGCGTCGTCCACGACGATGCCGATAGCTAAAATAAGCGCAAAAAGGGTAATTAAATTTATAGAAAATCCGAAGGCATAAATTCCGATAAACGCGCCGCAGATTGACACAGGCGCAGCAAGCGTCGGAATGATCGTTGCTCTAAGGTTGCCTAAGAACATATACATAACGATGATGACGAGAATTAACGCTTCAATGAAGGTATGAATGACCTCTTCGATCGAGACTTTTACGAAGCTCGTCGTATCGTAGGCGACGTCGTAGGTCAGCTCGCCTGGGAAATTTGGTTTAAGCTCGTCTATGCGCTTATTTACCGCTTCAACTACGGCTAGGGCGTTGGCGCCACTTTGCATAAAGATAAGCACAGGCACCATCTCTTTACCGTTAAATTTCGCCGAGATATTGTAGCTTGCGCCGCCAAGTTTGACCTCGGCGACATCTTTTACGCGCAAGAAATTCCCATCTTTTTGCGCGCGAATAATGATATTTTCAAACTCTTCGACGGTTTTTAAACGACCCTCGGGCTTGATCGCATATACGTAGGGATTGCCTAAGTTCATCGGTTGCTCGCCCATCTTTCCTGCGGCATATTGGCTATTTTGTTCGCTTATTGCGGCGATTATCTCGGCGGTCGTAACGTTAAATTTCTTAAGCAGCTCAGGCTTAACCCAGATCCTCATCGCATAGTCTTTTGTGCCCAGCGCTTGAGCTTCGCCGACGCCCGGCACGCGTTTTAGCTCATCTACGACATTGATAGCTACGTAGTTTTGCATCTCTACGACGTCCATTTGCTCGCTAGGATCGTAAAACGCGAGCACCTCCAGCATCGTGCTACTGCGCTCGGTGACGGTTACGCCGTACCTGCGCACTTCGTCGGGAAGTAGCGTAAGCGCGGGCGTTACGCGGTTGTTTACATTGACTTTCGCATCTGCTGGATTTGTACCGATTTGAAAATATACGTTGATACGAACATCGCCGGAGGAGCTTGCCGAACTTTCCATATAGATCATATTTTCAACGCCGTTAATTGCGTTTTCAAGAGGGGCCGCGACGACGTCGGCAATCGTCTGCGCATCCGCGCCGCTATATGTAGCACTTACGACGATTTGCGGCGGCGTGAGCTGAGGATACTCCTCGACGGAGGAATTTTTAAGAGCCAAAACGCCCGCGATTACGATGATGATCGAAACGACGCAGGCAAAAACGGGGCGGTTGATGAAAAATTTAGAAAACATTATTTCCCGCTTTCCGCATTGCTCTGAGACGGTTGCTCGTTCGGCTGTCCCGCTACGTAAGGATCAGTGCTCGCGGGTACGGGAGTGACCTTGGAGCCCACATTGATCTTTTTAAAATTATCCAAAATGATCTGATCGCCGTCTTGCAACCCGCCTGAGATCGTCGCCGTGCGGGTATCTTGCGCCGCGATTTTGACCGCCTTTTTAGCGACCTTTCCGTCTTGCACGACATAGACTATGGTGTTGCTAAGATCTTGCTTGAGCGCAACTTGCGGAATTTTAAAGCCGTTTTTCTGATAAAAACCATCGACGCTTATTTTGGTAAAAACCCCTGGGCGAATTTCTAAGCTTGGATTTGGAATTTGAGCTTTAGCGCTGACTGACGCTGTGTTTGTATTGATGACGCTATCGATAAAGCTTAGCGTGCCATTGTAGTCCTTGCCGCCGAGATTTATGCTTACCTGACGCCCTAGCTGCTTCCACTGCCCGTTTTTTAAATTTGCATCAAGCTCCAGTCTATCGACGTCCGCGATGCCGAATTCCACGTCGATCGGATCAAATTTAGAAAGCCTAACCAGATCCTCACCCACGTTTACGTATGCGCCCACATCCTTTTGCGTATCGCCCGCCATGCCGTCAAAAGGCGCGGTCACGAGTGAATGGTCAAAATCGATCTTGGCGCTTTTAAAATTTGCTTCGGCTACCATAAACGCAGCTTTTGCGGTGTCGAAGTCCTTTTGAGAGATCGTGTTGCTAGCTTTTAGAGCTTTGGCTCTTTTGTAGTCCGCCGAGGCATTTTGCAAATTAGCGTTTGCGCTGTCAAACGCCGCTTGGTAGCGCGAGCGGTCGATCTCGTAGAGCACGTCGCCCTTTTTGACGCTGTGCCCCGGCTCGAAAAGCTGCTTTTCGATGGTGCCCGAAACCTGCGGCTTTAGCATTATCTCAAGCTCGCTCACGGTCTGTCCGTTAAATTTCAAAATTATCGGCACGTCGGCGGATTTAGCGATAAATACGCCTACCGGCAGTGCGGGAGCCTCGCCGCTTTGCTTTGCGCCGCTTTTCTCCTTTTTTTCAAAATAGGAGCAGCCAGAGACCAAAAACGCTGCGAAAATCAAACTAGCGACTTTTTTCATGTAGTTTCCTCTATTTGGGTTAAAATTTTGTATTTGTAATAGTTATTACGAATAAATTATAAATTATAATAAAAACTATATAAATAAAACTTAAATTTAGCCCGTAAAATAATATATCGGACGGAATTATAGCGGAATTTCGATATAATCTCGCTAAAATTTTAAAGGCTTTTTATGAGAAAAATTCTTACTATCGCGGGTTCTGATAGCGGCGGCGGTGCCGGCATCCAAGCCGATATCAAGACGATAAGCGCGCACAAGATGTTTGCTATGAGCGCTATTACGGCGCTTACAGCGCAAAATTCGCGCGGTGTATTCGGCGTGCTGGACGTTTCGCCAGATTTTGTGGAGGCGCAGCTGGACGCGATTTTTAGCGACATCTTTCCGGATGCCGTTAAAATCGGAATGATCTCCAATGAGGGGGTTGCCGAAGCCATCGCAAAGAGCCTGAGCAAGCACGGCGCGAAAAACGTCGTCTTAGATCCAGTGATGGTCGCCACCAGCGGCGGAGTTTTGATGAAACAAAGCGCGCTGCATGCGCTAAAATGCAAGCTCGCCCCCGCCGCGGAGATCATCACGCCCAACGTGCGCGAGGCCGAGGTCTTGGCGGAGATGAAAATTTCAAGCTTAGCCGATATGCGCGCCGCTGCGGTTAAAATTTCGCAGTTTTTTGGCGGCGCGATTTTGATTAAAGGCGGCGATCTTGCGGGTGCGAGCATGGCTTGCGGCGCGGCGGAAGCGGACGCGGCGGAAATGAATACAGCGCGAAATTTTAAGGCCCGGCGATGCGAAACGAGCGAAAACGGCGCACGCGAAAATTCTGCCGGTTCGACGAAGTGTGCGAATTTCGCGAGTGAAAATTTTACTAGCGAATGCAAAATTTTAACGACGGGTGCGGAGTCTTCTTTTGGGCAAAATTTATCTGCAGCGCCTTTAGATGACGGCTTTAAACCGAGCGGCGAGGGCGGGGATTTGAGAAATTTAGCAGTCGATATTTTGTATGAAAACGGCAAATTTTATGAGTTTTCCGCGCCGAAAATTGCTACGCGTAACACCCACGGCACGGGCTGCACGCTCTCAAGTGCGATCGCGTGCGCGCTGGCGGCGGGGCTTAGCCTGCCCGCAGCCGTCGCCCATGCCAAGGGCTTCGTGCGCAGGGCACTGGGCTGGGGTGAGCAGATCGGACACGGATGCGGCGCGATAGATCATTATTTCACGGTCCAAGATCCCTTCGGCGCGGACTTTGACGGATCTTGCGCGAACGAAATCAAAATCATCTCTCGAGACTAAAATTTCAAGCGCTCGTTGAAATCCCCGCATTCGTAAAATTTCAAAGCTCCGCTGCTATTAAATTTAATCTAGCGGCACGGGATCGTCCAAATGGCTCGTCGCGACTTGTGATAAACGGCGGAATAGCGTGGCTAAAAAGCGTGTTGCGGGAGTAGTGCGCTTAAAATTTTAGTTGATTTTTAGGCATCATAATCCGCGTAGAATTCTAAAGAATTTTTGAATTTTATTGTAGGGTTCGCGTTGCAAGTTAGGGCTTTCCTTATTTGCCTTATGCTATAGCCCTGCTTCGTGGCATTGTTAAATTTGCGTTATTTCTCATAAGGCTTTATACGCGAAAAAAGAGAGTTAGAAATATAAAATTAGTCATGCACTCACTGCTCACGTTACCGCCTACCTTCACTCCTATAAGGTAGACGCATCATTGTATGCCGACTATTGCGCTATACTTGCCGCAGTATTGCGACACTGCTGCGAACTTAGCGATCTATGCCTGTCGTTTCATATTCGCTGAGCTTGCTAAAATTCCAAATTTTCTAGCAAAAGAGTTATAATGGCTAAAATTACGTAAATTTAGGAATTTAAAATGCGCTGCAAAAAAGGACTACTACTCTTAATCATCGTCTCAGGGATAATCTCTGCCGCAGATAACTGGATCGCATCGCTACTGCTGCCTAGCATCGCAGATACGTTTGGGGTGCAGGTAAGCGCCGCCTCCGCAGTTTTGACGGCATATCTGATCCCCTATGGCTTACTTCAGCCGGTATACGGACATCTTAGCGATCGCTACGGCAGAGGTAAAATTTTAATCTCGCTAATGCTTTTTTTGGCGATATTTACGCTTCTTTGCTCCACTGCAAAAAGTCTAGCGTGGCTTGTTTTATTTCGTTTTTGCACGGGATGCGCGGCGGCGGGTATAATCGCCGTCTGCCTCAGCGTTATAGGCGATGCATATGACGATAAGGATAGACAAAAAATCGTAGCGATATTTCTGGGCTCGGTATTTTTAGGGCAGGGGCTGAGTGCGGCTTTAGGTGGATGGGCGGTGGCCAGATTTTCTTGGAGGGAGATATTTTTAGCCTTTTCTGCGCTGTCTGCGGTATCTTTCGTATCACTATTTACGCTAAATTTCAAAGATGCTCCGAAAAGCGGAGGCGAAAGCTTCGTAAAATCCATAGCCAGCTTGCGCGGTGATGCTGCGCTTTTGAGAAGCTATTTTTTGGCTTTATGTAACGGCGTAATCGTGCTTGGGGCGTATTCATTCATAGGCGCTTATCTACTTAAAAAGCTAGGCTTGAGCTCAAATTTTGCCGGAGCCTGCCTTATGCTTTACGGCGTCGCTTGCTTTTTGGCAGGAAACGCTGCTAGATATTTAAAAGAGAAGTTGCCGCCAAAAGAAATTCTATCCCTCGGCTTTTTGGCGTCCGCTTCTGCGCTGTGCCTTTTGGCGAGTTGCTTCGCTGCCACTGCATATGTAGGGACGTTTTTGCTGGGATTTGGCTATGTTTGCGCGCAGTCGGTCCTAGCAAGCGCAGCGCTTCGTTGCGGCTCCGCCAAAGGTCTATCCTCTGGGATCATAGGCACGGCGATATTTTTCGGAGGCGGCATCGGTACTGCCGTAGGTGGCAAGTCGCTTGAATATTTAAGCTACCAAGGGCTATTTTGCGGCTTTGCCGCGTTAGCCGCCGCGCTGCTGATTTTTTACTGTGCAAGCTTTAAGGGCACGCGCGAAATTTAATTCTCTGCAACAATAGCAAAATTTAAAATTAAGCACACTTCGCTACCGAGAAATTTCCTAAAATTACGCTATTTCAGGGCGCTGCATTGGTATCGTCGTAAATATCGCGGTGCATTGCATCACGCTGCCGCTTTTTCAGCTTCCGTGATATGAGCATGTTTCGGAATTTTTCGGGCACGCGGTTTGGTTTTGGGCGATCGAAGTATTTCGTCGCGATCTACGAAATCGCGTAACGGGTGAGCCCGATCCCGCGGACCGCTCGGGCGCTTCGCTCTTCTAGCTAAATTTGGAATTCCGCCCCGTTTAGTGCGGAATTCCATCATTTTTTATAAACGCAGTAAAATCACGATAAATTTTTATGTTAAAATTATGATTAATAAAATTTCAAAAGAAGCGGCAATGAAATATAAAATTTTAGTTGCAACCTTTACGGCTGCTTTGGGTTTACAGGGAGCGCTTGCGAGCGATTTTAGTGAGCGGGCTTGTGCGGCGCTAAAGGGCACGAAAATTTACGATACAAAGATTAGCGAAGCGATCTGGAATCAAAGCGGCGAAATCGGCGCCGATAAGATGTCTGCGCTAACGGGAGGCGCCAAAAAGACACTAAAAGCCGCGCCGCACTGCATAATTCACGGCGAGATAGCCTCGCGCACGGGCTCGGACGGCAAGCATTACGGCATAAAATTTGAGCTGCGCTTGCCAGGCGACTGGAACGGCAAGCTGCTATTTCAGGGCGGAGGCGGTCTGGACGGCTTTGTGGCGCCGGCTCTTGGCGCCGTATCTATCCGCACTAGCACTGCAACGCCCGCGCTTATGAGAGGCTACGCAGTCGTCACGACCGATTCGGGACATCCTACGCCTACGCCCGAGTTCGGACTTGAGCAACAGGCGCGGCTAGACTATGCCTATCAGGCGATCGGCAAGGTCGCGAGTGTCTCAAAGCAGCTGGTTTTCGCGGCGTATAAAAAAGCGCCCGCGCACAGCTACTTTATGGGCTGCTCAAACGGCGGGCGCTCGGCTCTGATGGCGGCGCAGAGGTATCCGCTGGAATTTGACGGCGTAATCGCGGCAAATCCGGGTTTTAGGCTTTCGCGCGCGGCGATCGCGGAGCAGTGGGACAACCGGCAGCTTATGAAGATCGCGCCTAAAAACGCCGCCGGGGAGAAAATTTTTGCAAACGCCCTTACGCAGGAGGATTTGGATAAGCTAAGCATGGCGGTTCTGGATAAATGCGACGCGCTAGACGGGCTAAAAGACGGAATCATCGGCGCTTGGGAGCGTTGCGAGTTCGATCCTAGCGGACTTGATCTGCCCAAAGATAAAATTTCTGCGATAAAGGCGATATTTAAGGGCGCAAAAAACAGCAAGGGCGAGCAAATTTACAGCGGCTGGTTTTACGATGCCGGGGTAAATCAGCCCGGCTGGCGCATGTGGAAGCTTGGCGACTCGCAAACGGCAGAGCCAAATGCTAGAAATATCGTGCTCTCAAAGGGCTCGATGAATTATTATTTCTTGACGCCGCCGCAACCGGAGTTTGATCTGATGAGCTTTGATTTCGATAAGGACGTAGAGCGAACGTTCGAGACCGCGGCGATAAACGATGCGATTTCGACCAAACTCGATAGCTTCCGCGCTAATGGCGGCAAACTCATCATCGTAACAGGCGTCTCCGATCCCGTATTTTCGGCGATGGATCAGCGCGATTGGTTTAAAAAGCTAGTGGAAACCAACGCGAACGCGGATGAGTTTGCGCGATTTTTTGCCTTGCCGGGGATGAATCACTGCGGTGGCGGTAACGGCATCGATGACGTCGATCCGCTAAGCGCGCTTGAGGCGTGGCGCGAGCAGGGCGCGGCTCCTTCTAGTCTGCTAGGCAAAAGCACGAGCCGCGCGGGTAAGCAGATCCCTATTTGCGCGTATCCAAAAGTGGCTACCTACGTAGGCGGCGACGAAAATAACGCGAGCAGCTTTGAATGCAGATAAAATTTATTTAAAGGAGTAAAGATGAGAGGTAAAATTTTAATCGCAGCCTTTACGGCGGCGTTTTTGTGCGGCTGCGCGGCGCACGACGCAAAGCTAGGCAAGGAGGCAAGCGCAATGGATAAGAGGGGCGAAAGCGCGGCTGCGGACTGCGGCGCTAGTGAGGGCGTCTGCAAGGTACCCGCGGTGCAGGGGCCGATGATGGGCAGCGGCACGGATGAGCACGGCTGCTTGGTTGCCGCGGGGCAGAGCTTTTCAAAGATCAAGAATGGTTGCGTGCAGGTTTTTGACGTCGCGGACGTGAGGCTAGACGATCCGGATAACGCTACGCTTGCGATCTACGGGATATTCTCCGCGGATAAAAGCAGGGTAGAAATCTTTTGGGCGAGCTTGCCGCAGAGCGAAATTTTAAGCAAAGTTAAGGGTGGCTGCTACGTCTCGAAGGACGGAAAAATTTCGCTGCTAAAAACAAAAAGCGGCAAGGGCTATAAGATCCACAGAAAATAGCGCACGAAATTTTAAGCCCGCCAAATTTAGCGCGCTGCGAAAGAATTTAATCCAAACGCGCCAGGACTTAGGCCTGTTCAGTAGGCTAAGACTTAAATTTAGGGCAAATTAATACCGAGCCGATTCGATTATTCGCGGTATCTGCCGTCTATAAAAATTTAATCAAAGGAGCAAAAATGAGAAAAACGGCTTTGGTCGTGGGCGCGACGGGAGCGGTCGGGTGCGAGATCGTGTGAGGGCTTTGCGAAAGCCAAAACTACGACAAGATCGTCGTCTGGGCGCGTAGGGAGCTAAAGTTTAGCCACGAAAAACTTGAGGTGCAGATCGTAAATTTAGATAAGATCAAAGAGATAGAGCCGTGCGACATAGACGAGATTTTCTGCGCGCTGGGCACGACGATGAAGCAAGCCGGTAGCCGCGGGCAGTTTTACAAAGTGGACGTGAGCTACCCCGTAAATACCGCAAAATGGGGCATCGCCGCGGGCGCTCGCCGTTTCGTGCTTATCTCCGCCTACGGCGCGGACGAACGGTCGAGATTTTTCTACATGAGAGCAAAGGGCAAGGCCGAGAAAAAGATCGCCGAGCTGGGCTTTGAAAGCCTGCAAATCGCTAGGCTGCCCGCGATAAAAAGCGAGCGTAACGAGTTGCGACTCAGCGAGCTCTTTACGATCTGGCTGTTCGGGCTTTTGCCGAAGGGGATCTTGACGAACTACCGCCCGATGAGCGCGCAAAATATCGCCGCCGTCGTCATCGCCGCCGCGCAAACGTAGAGCAA